>BAXG01000011.1 GCA_001310455.1 Photobacterium sp. JCM 19050 | reverse complement strand
GCAGAATGAGACCCAATCAAACTCGCCCTTCGGGAGGATTGACCCATACTCAATCCTCCTGATAAATTCGTTAATCTCATTATTTTTATTTACCTTTTTAATTATGCTAAGCGGGATGCTTTTTGTCTTTCTGCCTCTTCTGGTGGGATATCTTGTAAAAATTGGAAAACCGGTTTGGATTGACCGTATCAATAAGGCAACGAGTCACCTTGTTCTGGTAATTCTCGGCCTGATGGGACTGGGACTCGCCAATCTCGATAATATTGGCCAGAATCTGTCCCAAATCGTTGTTATCACCGCCACCTTCTTTATTTGTATCGGTGGAGGCAATATTGCTGCGTTGCCGATCCTTGATCGTATTTGGCCCACGCCGGCTGAAGATAACCAGACAAAACTCCCACTGACCAAAATGATGGGCGAATCTGCAAAGTTGATTTTGGTTGTTGCGCTGGGCCTGGTGATTGGATTATTTGTTCCTCTTGAGACAGCACTGATAGACAAAGCCAGTGAGGCTATCTTGGTTGTGCTGTTGCTTCTTATCGGCGCACAACTCAGAAACAGCGGTATTTCGCTCAAGCAGATCCTTCTGAATCCGAAAGGTATCTCGCTCGCGCTTCTCATTGTCGGGACGTCACTGCCCGGCGGATTACTGGCAGCCTGGCTGCTGGACCTGCCGTTTACCCATGGTTTGGCGATGGCATCAGGCTTTGGTTGGTATTCGTTAACCGGCATTCTTATTTCTGAAGGTTTGGGTCCGGTGATGGGTGGGGCGGCTTTCCTTAACGAGCTTCTTCGTGAACTGGCATCTCTTATTATTATTCCACTGTTGATAAGCCGCTATCCGCTGACATCAATCGGCTATGCCGGTGCCACCGCAATGGACTTTACACTACCAATCATTCAAAGCACCGGCGGTATTCGTTGTGTCCCAATTGCCATTGTCAGTGGCTTCATTCTCAGCCTGCTTGTCCCGGTACTGATTCTTTTCTTTATCTCACTTTAACTATTCGTGCCCACAAATTCCTGTGGGCACGGTTAACTGTTCATTCCCTGGGTTCCTCCAGGGTTATTTCAATTCGCTCTTTCCCTTTACCGATGTTTTTTCGCCTAAGGCGAATGTCACCCACTTCATCTGTGGTATTGAGGTGAGTACCTCCGCAGGGAACCCGGGCAAAACCTTCCACTTCCCAAAAGCGTCGCTCCGCCTCTATGTCAACAAAGACCTTTATGATCGGCTTGCCAGAATGAATTATTGCCTGCGCGCTACCTGACTACCAGATACCGTGGCAATCCAGGTTTCGAGTTCAGTCTGGTAAGGGTCTTCCCAAAACACCTTTTACGTCATGTCAGCATTCCTTGCTTATATCGATTGGATTCATTGGTCAGGGATGAACGGTTTCAACCAGTCAGAAGCATTTGGGAATGCACCTGACTGGCATTATCGTTTGGTTAAATCATAACCGCGCTCAAACGCCAGATACAAAAAAGAGAGCCTCGGGAGGCTCTCTCTTGGGGGGGAACAAACTTCGTTAAGCGATATGGATTAGTTGTTACGAATCCACTCGTCCATGTCAGACTTCAGGTTGTCAGACTTGGTGCCGAAGATAGCCTGAACACCGCTGCCTGCAACAACAACACCTGCTGCACCCAGCTTCTTCAGTCCATCCTGGTCAACCTTGTCAACGCTCGCTACGGAAACACGCAGACGGGTGATACAAGCGTCAAGGCCAGTGATGTTGTCTTTACCACCGAACGCTGCAACCAGGTTCTTCGCCATTTCAGAAGAGTCACCTGCAGCAGCAGTGCTTTCTTCTTCATCTTCACGGCCTGGAGTCTTCAGATCCATCGCCTTAATAACGATACGGAATACAACGTAGTAGATTACCGCGTAAACCAGGCCCAGCACTACCAACAGACCCATGTGCTTCGCGTTAGGAGACTGAACAACGAAGTCGATGAAACCGTTAGAGAAGGTGTGGCCGTGTACGATACCGAACATGTTAGTCAGTACGTATGCCAGACCTGCCAGAACTGCGTGGATTGCGTACAGCACTGGTGCAATGAACAGGAATGAGAATTCAATTGGTTCGGTGATACCAGTCAGGAATGAAGTCAGCGCGGCTGAAATCATGATACCTGCAACTTTTGCACGGTTTTCTGGCTTAGCAGAGTGCCAGATAGCGATTGCTGCAGCAGGCAGACCGAACATCTTGAACAGGTAACCACCAGCCAGCTGACCGAAACCGTTACCAGCAGCACGAGACGCATCGTTTGCAGTCAGGAAGCAGGTCATAATGCCGTGTACAGTTTCGCCTGCCTTGTTCACACAAGTACCGGCTTCGTAGAAGAATGGTACGTTCCAGATGTGGTGCAGACCAAATGGGATCAGTGAACGCTCAACTACGCCGTAGATACCGAATGCAAGTACAGGGTTCTGGTTAGCTGCCCAGTCAGAGAATGCTGCGATACCGGCACCGATTGGTGGCCAAATGAAAGACAGCACAATACCCAGGGCAATAGCACAGAAACCGGTGATGATTGGCACAGCACGCTTACCGGCGAAGAAGCCCAGGTAGTCAGGAAGCTGGATACGGAAGAAACGGTTAAATGCCCAACCAGCAACACCACCGACAAGGATACCGCCCAGTACACCTGTGTCGATACCATCAACACCGTGTACAGTCGCCATCACTTTCAGGGTTGCGGTCATGATACCGTAACCAACGATAGCTGACAGGCCAGCTACACCGTCGTTATTTGTGAAGCCCAGCGCAACACCCACAGCAAACAGCAGCGCCATTTGACCGAATACAGAACCACCTGCTTGTTCCATCAGGTGAGAAACGATCTCAGGCATCCAGCTAAAGTTTGCTGCGCCTACGCCCAGCAGAATACCGGCAACAGGAAGAACCGATACAGGCAACATGAGTGCCTTACCGACCTTCTGCGCACTTGCAAACAAGTTTTTAAACATAGTTGTACTCCTAAATGAGTCTTTTTTTTCAGTCCTGACAGCCTACCCCCGCAGCCTTAATGTCAGGACCGGTGCTTTCTTTGAATTCGAATGAGTTAGCGGCGTCAATATAATTCCCACGTAAAATACTGGCTAACCAGTCGTTCGCTTTTGTCGGAAAACCCTAGCCAGATCACACAGCAGTCCAGAACGAATTAGCACCAGGAAATTTTAAAACCATGTTTTAAAAGTACTTTTAGCACTTGAGTTCACATCGCTCTTTTTATGAGCACGAACAAAACGGCAGGCTTTTTGTTATTTTATGTATCGAAATAACATTGATGGATTTTGCCGCACAAATCGGGCAAACGCGGTAAATATAGACGGGAAAAGCGGATTGGTGATTTCTATTTTGTGAAAGTTGTAAAAATGGGAAGCCTTAGCCTCCCACCTGTTAACAATTATGCTTTTGCACTCGAAAAAAGTCTGAAGAAATTTTCGCTGGTCGCTGCCATCATGGTTTCAACAGATTCTCCGCGTAACATTGCTACATATTCAACGACTTCACGCACATACGCGGGTTGATTTTGCTTGCCTCGGTATGGCACAGGTGCCAGGTAAGGTGAATCGGTCTCCACCAGAAGCTTGTCCAACGGAACCCGAGCAGCAACATCTTTCAATGCTGAGGCTTTGTTGAATGTAACAATGCCGGATATCGAGATATAAAAGCCAAGCGCCATGGCTTGCTCTGCCATCTCCCAGCTTTCGGTAAAACAGTGCAGCACACCACCAACCTTTTCAGCTCCTTCTTCACGAAGGATCCGTAGGGTATCTTCGCGCGCCTCGCGGGTATGGATAATCAGCGGTTTGCCAAGTTCTACAGCAATTCGGACATGTTCACGGAAAATATCCTGCTGGGCACCAGCAAGCTCTGGCTGATAGTGGTAATCCAAGCCAGTTTCACCAATAGCGACCACGCGCTCGTCCGCTGCAAGCTCTCGCAGTTTCTCGGCATCAAATCCTTGTTCGATATCCAATGGGTGAACACCACAAGAAGCGAACACGTTTTCAAACGGACGGATTTTTCCATCATTGCCGGAAAATCGCGCAGCGTGACGCCTACTGAAAGGAAGTGTGTCACTCCCCTCTCCTGCGCCTTTTGGATTACATCCGCCACGTCTGTGTGAAGAGACGCGTAGTCGAGTTTATCCAGATGGCAATGTGAATCGACTAACAAACCTACCTCCGTCGTCACTTACTTAAACTGGCTGCCTAAATGCGAGCAGCCAGTTACTTACTAAAAGTTCATCATTCAAGCCGGTGTGAGTTCGAAGCTGTTTCTGAAGCTTATTCAGCTCCCGGCTCTGCGCCATCAGCACAAACGCTTTAACTGCACTGGCATTGCTCCGCAACATAGCAACACAGTCACAATGAATCAGACTGTCAGAGACACCGTGTTGAATTTTTGCCAGGTCAACTAGCCAAAAGCTTATCCACCCCAGCGCTTTTTTATCTGAATCCAGAATGTGTTTCACTACGGCAAACAGGTCCTGCCCGGATTGTAAATAACGTGAAAACGCTTCAATGCAGGCATGGTGAAGCTTATCTTCACCGTTTTCAAGGAATGCCTTTGCCGCAAGAGGCGCACCGCGGTTCAGTCTTATCACCTGCGGGGAAACGTCTTGTTTAAGTGTTGATTCCAGCCAGTGCCTTACCGTCTCTTCATCGGGAAGAGGTAAAGTCCATTTGTTACAGCGGCTGACAATGGTCGGTAACAGTGAAGACAACGAGCTTGCCGTCAGAATGAAATGGCAGTTTGCCGGTGGCTCTTCCAATGTTTTGAGAAGCGCATTGGCGGCAGCTTCCCCCATCTTATCAGCACCGTCAATCAGGATGACGCGGGCCCCGCCCAGCTGTGAGGTTTCTGTTGCCCACCGGTTACTTTCACGAACCCGGTCAACACCGATTTGTTTTCCGTCAATCGGTTCAAGTACATGGAAGTCTGCATGGGTACCCGCTGCAAACAGGTTACAACCATGGCACTGTCCGCACGGCTCTTCGTCTAAATTAAGGCAAAGCAGTGTTTTGGCAAGATGCTCAGCAAGCACCCGCCTGCCGCTACCTTCTGGTGCGGTAATCAACACTGCATGGTGGAGACGTCCCTGCCCCAGCAGCGTCTGCCACTTTGACCACGTCTCCTGGTGCCACGGGTAAAGATGATTACGCATGCTTCAACCAAGATTCAAGCGCAGCCTGGATGGCAGCACCCACTTCGTCGATGGTCTGGCTGGCATCAATAACAACAACAGTGTCATCTTCATCAGCCATCTCCAGGTAGCGTTCTCGGGTACGCTGGAAAAATGCTAACTGCATCTGTTCAATTCTGTCGAGTTCTCCACGGGCACGCGCCCGGCTCAAACCGATTTCCGGGTCGATATCCATATACAGTGTCAGCGCAGGTTTAAACTCACCCAACACCATATCCCGCATGTTTTGCATCAGGCTTTTGTCGATGCCGCGTCCACCACCCTGGTAAGCCTGGGAAGACATATCATGGCGGTCACCGACTACCCACTTTCCTTCCGCCAGTGCCGGTTTGATAACATTTTCAACCAATTGTGACCGAGCTGCATAAAGCAGCAGCAATTCAGCCATGTCAGTTAACGGCTCATCCGGATGGCCATCC
The DNA here is from genome assembly GCA_001310455.1 of Photobacterium sp. JCM 19050. Lineage (GTDB taxonomy): Bacteria > Pseudomonadota > Gammaproteobacteria > Enterobacterales > Vibrionaceae > Parasalinivibrio. Next base: position 124,464 of record BAXG01000011.1, on the reverse strand, counting down.
TTAACCAGTGAGCGCATCTTTTCTGCAAGTGGCGTCCCGCCCGGCTCCCGGGTGGTTATGACGTTTTCAATACCGTTTGCCTTCAGGGTATCCAGCACACGCTTAATCGCGGTGGATTTACCGGCACCTTCCAGGCCTTCAATAACAATAAACTGGCTCATTATTGGTTTCTTAACTTCTTCAGGTAGGCACGGACAGCGCGGTTATGTTCTGCCAATGTTCTGGAGAACTTATGGCCACCGTCGCCATTCGCAACAAAATAATAGTAAGGGGTTTTATCCGGGTTTGCCGCGGCTTCAATAGATGCTTTACCCGGCATCGCAATAGGTGTCGGCGGCAAACCGAAAATCACATAGGTATTGTACGGTGTGGGTGTCCGGAGATCCTTCTTACGGATATTTCCGTCATATTTATCCCCCATACCGTAAATCACTGTTGGGTCTGTCTGCAGGCGCATTCTTTTGTGAAGACGGTTAACGAAGACCGAAGCAACCTGTTCACGCTCACTGTCAATCGCCGTCTCTTTTTCGATAATCGATGCCAGTGTCAACAACTCATAAGGAGTGTCAATGGGTACAGATTTGTCTTTCTTCGTCCACGCATCCTGAAGGGTCTCCTCCAACTGCCTGTTGGCACGTTTCAAAATGCTAAGGTCTGTATCACCGGCAATGTAATGGTAGGTTTCAGGTAGAAGCAGGCCCTCTAGCTTTTCATGATCCGCACCAATGGCTTTGGCTATTTCAGCCTCCGACATGGTTTTTGTCTTGTGAACCAGCTTAGGGGCTTTGTTCAGCGCGACGCGCCACTCGTTGAAGCGGCTTCCTTCAACAAAAGTAATGCTGAACTGATGTTGCTTGCCATTGACCAGTTGCGAAAACACCCCAGCCACATTCAATCCGGGTTCAATAAGGAAAGTACCGGCCTTAACGTTGGTCACTGATGGGTCGATATGCGGCAACCAACGCGCCAGTCAGATGCTGGGATAATGCCATCACGCACAAGAAGCCGGGTGACAGAGTGGTAATTCGCCCCGCTGGGAATGGTAACCAACTGGGCAACGTTCTGAGGAGAGGGCGCATTTTTATATTCAATCACCTGCTGGTAAGCCCAGTACGCTCCACCAGCAGCCGCGATCGCTAACAACAAAATAGCGAATAAAGCTTTTTTCAGCACAAATGTAATTCCGAATTAACCGCATCCAATGCAAAGCGTTCAGTATATACGGTTTGGCCCACACGATTAACAGGAACCAGCCCCATCAGCGCATTTGTGATGAAAACCTCATCAGCGTCAAGCAGGTCAGAGGCCGGCTTGAGTACTTCTTCTACCTCGTAACCCAGATGCGCCAGGCGGTCCATCACTTCTGCTCGCATTACACCTTTAACGCCCGCTTTACTTAAATCTGGGGTGTAAACCGTATTTTCTTTACGCCAAAAGATATTGGACGCTGACGTTTCAACCACATTTCCTTCTAAATCTGTGACGACCGCATCCTGTTCCGTATTAGCCTGAATGGCATGCTTTACCATTACCTGTTCAAGCCGGTTCAGGTGCTTTATCCCGGCCAGCGCAGACCACCCTAACTGAAACGCGCATGAACCCAACTCAATACCATTCTTACACCAATTTATGTAATGGATTGGCCACGTTGACTGGGAGGCGATAACCACCGGGTTTTCACAACCTTCTGGGCTGTACCTCGGCCTCCGCTGCCTCGGGTAACAACTAATTTGAGAACTTGTTTGCCGGAAACAGCAGCAACTGAGCGTTGCAGGTGCTGGAATACACGGTTTATGTCTACATTCGGTATTGCCAGGGCACTGAGCGCATGTTCCATTCGATCCCGGTGTCGTTTGAACAAGTGGATTTCACCATCCTCAACCAGCATGGTGGTAAAACACCCATCTCCGTAATTCAAACCACGATCTGATACCGAAAGGCTATCATCATCAGTATCTGCCCAAATGACATTTTCCATTTCCCGCCCTGCTCTTCTGAATACAGACAAAAAAATAGCCCGGCAGCTATTAATTTAGCTACCGGGCTACTTAGTGTATCAAACTGGCTTAGATTTTCTTGAAAATCAGAGAGCCGTTGGTACCACCGAAACCGAATGAGTTACACAGTGCGTACTCAATGTTCACCTGACGTGCTTCATTTGGCACGTAGTCAAGGTCACAACCCTCACCCGGGTTTTCCAGGTTGATTGTTGGTGGAACAGCCTGATCAATCAGTGTCATTGCAGTGATGATAGCTTCAACTGAACCTGCCGCACCCAGGAGGTGGCCGGTCATAGATTTGGTAGAAGAAACCATTACCTTGCTGGCTGCATCGCCAAATGCACGCTTAACGCCTTTTGTTTCAGCTACGTCACCAGCAGGGGTAGACGTGCCGTGTGCATTCACGTAGCCAATCTTGTCGGCAGAGATGCCAGCGTCACGCATTGCAGCTTCCATCGCCAGCGCGCCGCCAGAACCGTCTTCGCTTGGTGAAGTCATGTGGTAAGCATCACCACTCATACCAAAGCCAACCAGTTCACAGTAAATCTTCGCACCACGCGCTTTCGCGTGTTCGTACTCTTCCAATACCATCATACCAGCACCATCGCCCAGTACGAAGCCGTCACGATCGCGGTCCCAAGGACGAGAAGCCGCCTCTGGGTTATCGTTACGGGTAGAAAGTGCTTTAGCAGCGGCAAAACCACCCACACCCAGCGGTGTCGATGCTTTTTCTGCACCACCGGCAACCATCACTCTGCATCACCGTATGCAATCATACGTGCAGCGTGACCGATGTTGTGAAGGCCAGTAGTACAAGCTGTAGAAATCGTAATGTTTGGACCACGCAGACCGTACATGATAGACAGGTGGCCCGCAATCATGTTCACGATGGTAGAAGGCACAAAAAATGGGCTGATCTTGCGAGGACCCTTTTCCAGCAGAGCCTTATGGTTTGATTCAATAAGACCCAGACCACCGATACCAGAACCGATAGCGACACCCATGCGGTGTGCGTTTTCATCTGTTGATTCAATGCCGGAGTCTTTCAGAGCCTGAACACCTGCCGCAACGCCGTACTGGATGAACAAGTCCATCTTACGTGCGTCTTTCTTAGACATGTAGTCTTCGGCGTTAAAGTCTTTAACCATACCGGCAAAGCGGGTGGCAAAATCAGTGGTATCAAAGTGATCAATCAGGCTGATACCGCTCTGACCTGCCAGCAACGCTTTCCATGATTCTTCCACGGTATTGCCGACAGGCGACAGCATACCCATGCCAGTGACAACAACTCGACGGTTAGACACGATGATTTTCTCCGGGAAAAAATTCAATGAAAAATGTAGCAGAAACTATAAATAAAGTTCAGGCGGCCATGAAGGGCCGCCTGGAGGGATTCGACTTATTCAGACGCGTTAACGATGTAGTCGATAGCAGCTTGAACAGTAGTGATCTTTTCTGCTTCTTCGTCAGGAATCTCAGTGTCGAACTCTTCTTCCAGAGCCATAACCAGCTCAACAGTGTCCAGAGAGTCAGCGCCCAGATCATCAACGAAAGATGCTTCGTTCTTCACTTCTGCTTCGTCAACACCCAGTTGTTCAACAATGATTTTCTTTACGCGTTCTTCGATAGTGCTCATCTTTATACTATTCCTTTTACATTCGCATTTGCGACTTGAAGTGTAGTTTATTCATTAGCGCCCAACTTGCAACACCCGAACTTCTGGTCAAACCACAATTTGGCTCAAAATTAGCCGAAATTTGATGCAAATCATCGGATGTTGTAACAGTTCGCTTAGATCATGTACATGCCGCCATTCACGTGAAGCGTTTCACCAGTAATGTAGGCAGCTTCATCAGAAGCAAGGAACGCAACAGCTGCTGCAATTTCGCGCGGATCACCCAGGCGACCTGCAGGAACTTGTGCAAGAGTAGCGGCTCGTTGGTCATCATTCAATGCTTTAGTCATATCGGTTTCGATAAAGCCAGGCGCAACGGTATTAACTGTGATGCCACGCGATGCAACTTCACGCGCCATTGACTTGGTAAAGCCAATCACACCTGCTTTCGCTGCAGCATAGTTTACCTGGCCTGCGTTACCCATGGTGCCAACAACGGAACCGATGTTAACGATACGACCATTACGTTTTTTCATCATGGCGCGCATAACGGCTTTTGACATACGGAAAATCGGTGTCAGGTTGGTATCCAGGATATCCTGCCACTCGTCTTCTTTCATACGCATCATGAGGTTGTCACGGGTGATACCGGCGTTGTTAACCAGGATATCAACGTCACCAAATTGTTCTTTGATGGCTTTCATCATCGCTTCAATTGATTCGACGTCGGTAACGTTCAGCACCATACCGGTACCGTTCTCACCCAGATAATCGCTGATCGCCTGAGCGCCATTTTCGCTGGTTGCTGTACCAACAACTTTAGCTCCACGCTCAACAAGCAGTTCAGCAATAGCGCGGCCAATTCCACGGCTCGCACCGGTTACAAGGGCAATTTTACCTTGCAGGTTCATAATCATTCCTTTTTTGGTTATTTCGCTGCGTCAAACGTTGCGGGATCATTTACGGCAACTGAATCCAGACCTTTGCTGATGCGCTTGGTCAGACCGGTAAGCACTTTACCCGGGCCCATTTCAATCAGTTTTTCAACACCGTCTGCGGCCATCTTCTCAACCGTCTCAGTCCAACGAACAGGGCTGTACAGCTGGCGAACCAGTGCATCTTTGATTGCCGCTGGATCAGTAGCTTCAACAACGTCAACGTTGTTGATTACCGGGAATGCAGGCGCGCTGAATTCAAGGTTATCAAGGGCAACAGCCAGTTTTTCTGCAGCAGGCTTCATCAGTGCACAATGGGAAGGCACAGATACCGGCAGAGGCAGTGCACGTTTGGCACCGGCTTCTTTACACAGTACGTTTGCACGCTCAACCGCATCTTTGGCACCGGCAATAACGACCTGACCAGGAGAGTTGAAGTTAACCGGAGAAACCACTTCGCCCTGAGCTGCTGCTTCGCACGCTTTAGCAATAGCGTCGTTATCCAGGCCGATAATGGCAGACATCGCACCAGTGCCCGCTGGCACTGCTTCTTGCATCAGCTGGCCACGCAGCTCAACCAATTTAACGGCTTCTTTAAAATCGATAACACCGGCACAAACCAGTGCAGAGTATTCACCCAGGCTGTGACCAGCAAATACAGCTGGTTGCTCGCTGCCTTCTTGCTGCCATACACGCCAGATGGCGACTGAAGCGGTCAGCAGGGCTGGCTGAGTGCGGTGAGTTTGGTTCAGTTCCTCTGCCGGGCCGTTTTGTACCAGCGCCCACAGATCGTAACCCAGTGCTTCAGATGCCTCTGCAAATGTTTCAGTAACCACCGGATATTGCGCAGCCAGCTCAGCCAGCATACCTACGCTTTGAGACCTGACCGGGGAAAACCATCGCAAACTTAGCCATTGAATAAATCCTGTTTAATTAAAATTTTACTAACGCTGAACCCCAGGCGAAGCCGCCGCCGAACGCTTCCAGTAGTACGGTTTGGCCTCGTTGGATACGACCATCGCGCACCGCTTCATCCAGTGCTGTAGGCACGGACGCTGCAGAGGTGTTTCCGTGGCGATCCAGGGTAACCACCACTTGATCCATCGGCATTGAGAGCTTGCGGGCGGTGGCAGAAATAATACGCAGGTTTGCCTGGTGAGGAACCAGCCAGTCAATGTCTGACTTGTCCATCTGGTTAGCTTCCAGGGTTTCCTTGACGATACCGGCCAGTTGAGTCACTGCTACCTTGAACACTTCGTTACCGGCCATTTCCAGCCAGACATAATCTTCTTCGCGGCTGCCGCCACGAGTTGGTGTTTTCAGGTTGAGCAATTGACCGAATTGGCCATCTGAATGGAGGTGAGTAGAAAGAACACCTGGCTCTTCGCTGGCAGAAAGCACAACGGCCCCTGCACCGTCACCAAACAGGATCACTGTGGTTCGGTCATCAGGATCACAGGTGTGCGAAAGGCGATCAGCACCAAGAACCAGTGCGTGTTTTACCGCACCTGATTTGATGTATTGATCCGCAATGCTCAGCGCGAAAATAAAGCCGGAGCATGCAGCCGCCACGTCAAAAGCCGGACAACCTGCAATACCGAGTTGCGCCTGCACTTCACATGCTGCTGCCGGGAAAGCATACTCACCACTTGTAGTACCAACCACAATCAGGCCGATATCTTCTTTGGCGATGCCTGCCATTTCAATAGCACGACGAGCAGCTTCAGTGCCCATCATAGCAACAGTCTCATGTTCCGCTGCGATACGGCGTTCTTTGATACCGGTACGGGCGACGATCCACTCGTCACTGGTATCAACCATTTTTTCCAGATCGGCGTTGGTGCGGATCTGTTCAGGCAGGTAACTGCCTGTTCCTGAAATCTTGCTGTACATGAAGACTAATAATGCCTCTCAAGTAAAACTGCTTCCAAACGGTCACTGATCCGGGACGGAACCTGCCGTTCGACTTCCTCAACCGCTTCCTTTATTGCTTGCTGGAAAGCGGAGACGTCAGCACTTCCGTGGCTTTTTACAACAATGCCGCGCAATCCTAACAGACTTGCGCCGTTATACTGGTCGGGGTTCAATGTTTTCAGGTGATTAATCAGGTCATTGAATAACCACTTAGCGACCAAGCTCTTAATCGGATTGGACAACAGATGGCGTTTTAACCCATCCAGGAAAAGGCGTGCAACCCCTTCACTGGTTTTCAGGCAAACGTTGCCGACAAATCCATCACAGACAATAACATCCGCCTTGCCTGTGTACAGTTGGTCACCTTCAACATAGCCGATGTAATTAAGGGATTCGCACTGCTCCAGCATCGCTGCGCATCGCTTAACTAAATCATTCCCCTTAATCTCTTCCTCACCAATGTTTAAAAGTGCCACGCGAGGCTTCCGTCCCAATTGCCCTTCTGCAAGTACCGAAGCCATCACAGCAAACTGAAACAAGGTATCAGCGTCACTGGAAACATTAGCACCAAGGTCAAGCAACCAGGTCTGTTCATTGTTAGCCGTTGGTAAGGATGAAATCAGGGCTGGGCGGTCAACACCCGGCAGCAACTTCAGCATCATCCGGGAAAGCGCCATCAATGCACCGGTATTGCCGGCACTGACACACGCATCAGCTTCGCCATTGGAAACCAGTTCAAGGGCAACGCGCATGGAGGCTCCACGACTGTTTCTCAAAGCCTGCGAAGGACGCATATCATTGGCAATGATGTTGTCAGTATGAATAACTGAAAGGCGAGGATGATGTTCTTGTTTGAGACGAACAAGGTGAGGGGTAATCGCCTTGCGATCACCGACGAGGATGACTTTTAGCGCTGGGAAATGCAACAGTGCCTGCACGGAGGCAGGCACTGTTACTTGAGGACCAAAATCCCCGCCCATCGCATCAAGTGCAATGGTTATACCTGTCAAGGCTCAACCTTACTTGTTGATAACCTTGCGGCCACGGTAGAAACCGTCTGCAGACACGTGGTGACGCAGATGAGTTTCACCGCTGGTTGCGTCTACAGAAGTGGTAGATGCAGTCAGTGCATCGTGTGAACGACGCATACCACGCTTAGAACGGGTTTTACGGTTCTGTTGTACGGCCATTGACCCTACTCCTCGTTAATGTTTCTTCAACTGTTCCAAAACGGCAAACGGATTTGGACGCTCTTCTTCTTCTGGTATTTCGCCAAACGACAGGTTGTTTGCATCTACGCTGCAATCAGCCTGATCGTGAAGGGCAACCTGAGGCAGTGACAAAAGCAACTCGTCTTCAATAACTTGAAGCAGGTCAATTTCGCCATGCTCGTCAACCAGTACCGGCTCATAAGCATCCGGTAAATTGTCAGCCTGGTCTTCGTGAAGAACCGGACTGTACGTAAACTCGATTTCACAGTTATGCGGAAAAGCCTCTCCACAACGTTGACATTCAAGGTCGACAGCGACTTTAGCAGTACCTGTACGATTTTAAGTCCTTGAGCATCCACGTCAAAAGACAGCTTCACCTCAGCATCACTGTTTACGCCTACGGTTGCCTCGGATAAACGCTCCAGCTTCCCAGCTACGATGATGCCATCATAGTCGAGTCGCTTCTGCGCACTGCGCACCGGGTCAACCTTCAGCGGAAGCTTTACTTTTTGCATAGGGCGCGAATACTAGCTCCAAATGCGTCAGAGTCAAAGGAAAATATACCTTTAGTTATCTCCAGATTGACCTGACTCTTTACCAAATATCTCAGCATTCGGGCTGCCAACCAGTAGCAATGGCTGTTTTCGCAACACATTGTTTAGAAAACAATCAAAGCACGGGTTGCTGGATAACGGCAGCGCGAGATTATAACGCAGCGACCGGTAAAACTTCGAGTGAAATCTTAAAAGATCTGTCGATTAGGAATCAAAGATCCTCCAAGGATCCTCCTGCGGCTTCATCTCAGGTAAACTGCCCAAAAGCAATTTAGAGAAACTGAGGAAAATATGGCTGGAATCGTCCTTGCCTCCACATCCCCTTTCCGTAAAACCCTGCTGGAAAAACTTGGGCTGCCTTTTGAAACGGCATCCCCGGACATCGATGAGTCTCCAAAACCGAGAGAAACTGCCGAGCAACTGGTTCAGCGCCTTGCTGCTGATAAAGCAAAAGCCTGTGCCACTGGTTTTCCGAACCATATCATTATAGGGTCAGATCAAGTCTGCGTAATTAATGGTGAGATCGTTGGAAAGCCGCATACTGAAGCCAACGCCTGCAAGCAGTTGAAAAGTGCCAGCGGGCAGCGGGTAACCTTCTACACCGGACTAAGCGTGTTCAACACTGCCGACGGCAGCCAAGAAACCGTATGCGAACCCTTTCACGTTCACTTCCGTGACCTCTCAGATGAAGAGATCCAAAGCTATATAAAGAAGGAACAACCGCTTAACTGTGCAGGAAGTTTTAAAAGCGAAGGGCTCGGCATTGCCCTGTTTTCTTCCCTTGAAGGCAAGGATCCCAACACTTTGGTTGGATTGCCGCTTATCACACTGTGTGAAATGCTGGCAAAACAGGGTATCAAGGTGCTGTGATACCCAAAGCAAGCAAAGTATGCTGATCAAAAAAGGCGCCGGTTGGGCGCCTCTTCTATGGTCTCTTTGGCATCGTCTAGGATGATTACGCAAGCAGCTCGCGGATATCTTCTATAACCTTTACCGGTGAGTAGGAAGACAGTTCTTCCTTTGTGTGAACACCCCAGCTTACCGCAATGGCATCGACACCGGCATTAATCGCCAGTTTCATATCGTGGGACGTGTCACCAATCATAAGTGCCGATTCAGGTTTTACGCCGAGCTCCTCAAGCAATTCCACGATCATCAGCGGATCAGGCTTGGATGCCGTCTCATCAGCCGTCCGGGACGCATCAAACAGCGCCTCGATCCCGGCCTCACCAAATGCGCGATCCAGACCCACCCGTGATTTCCCCGTCGCCACAGCCAGCTTCAACCCTCTTTCTTTTAGCGCTGTAAGCGTGTCTGCTACCCCGTCAAACAGGTAGTGGGGAACCGGATTAAGATCAACGAACTGATCCCGGTAGTGCCCTTTCCAGGTTTCGTACATACTCTTCGGTGCCTCCGGATAGAGCACCTCATAACAACGTTCCAAACTGAGGCCGATAACCTGTTTAAGCTCATGGCCATCTAAATCCGGAAGCCCGCCTGTTGCCTTTGCTGCTTCTGACAGGCACGACACAATGCGTGGAACGGAATCCATCACCGTGCCATCCAGTCAAAAATCAGCAGTTCGTACTTACTCAACATGCTTGGCCTTTTGGGTTGCCTTACGCATACCTTCCAGTGTTTTTTCCAGAATGCGATCCATAGGTGCACTGATTTCCATCAGCTCTTCAGTACCTGGGTGAACAAACTTCAGGTTGGCTGCATGCAGGAACAAGCGGTTCAAACCAAACTTACCTGTGTAAGCATCAAAGCGCGGATCACCATACCTGTCATCCCACGCAAGTGAATGACCGGCATATTGCGCGTGAACACGTATCTGGTGCGTGCGGCCTGTCACCGGGCTTGCCTGAACCAGTGTTCCGTTTTCAAATCGCTCCAGCACCTTGAAATGGGTTTCCGAAGGTTTGCCCTTTGGATTGACACGAACAATGCTGTTCACTTCATTTTTCAGCAAAGGCGCATTGATGACCTTCATTTTGGCCTTCCACTCGCCCATCACCAGTGCGAAGTAGAATTTACGAACCGTCTTCTCACGGAACTGAGCCTGGAGGTGGCGCAATGCTGAACGTTTTTTGGCAACCAGCAAAATTCCAGAAGTGTCGCGGTCAATGCGGTGAACCAGCTCAAGAAAACGGGCGTCCGGGCGCAGTGCACGCAAACCTTCGATTGCGCCAAAAGACAATCCGCTGCCACCGTGCACAGCCGTACCGGATGGCTTATTGAGAACGAGAATGTGGTCATCCTCGAGTAGAATACAGCGTTCGAGCTCAGCTACTTTTGCCAGTTTTGTACTTGGTGCCGCCTTTTCCTCGGTTTCGCTAATTTGCATTGGCGGAACACGAATTACATCTCCTGGCTGGAGTTTATATTCCGGTTTGATGCGTTTTTTGTTAACTCGCACCTCTCCTTTGCGGAGAATGCGATAAATCATACTTTTAGGGACGTTTTTAAGGCGATTGCGGAGAAAGTTATCAATCCGCTGGCCGGCAAGTTCATCGCAAATGTCAATGAACTGCACTTGAGTTTTTACTTCTTTCATAGCCAGATATTCTATCATGTTAACAAAGCCGATTGCCGCAAAAATGTGTCCCTGCTATAGTTGCGGCGTAAAGTAATAAAGCTGGTAGCTTTTTTGCTTTTGGCGAACAAAACGCCACCAATTTGATGGTTTTTTTACCGCTTTGAACTTTATACGCAGCATCTGGCGTAAGACGTAAAGGTTCGGGCTCATGAACCGTTATCTGGTCAGACCAGATGTTCAATCAGTGTCTTGAATCGACGCTAAACGCGACGCCGACTGCGTAAACCGGAGACGACAGTATCCTTCCGTAGCAGTGGGTAATAAAAACTGCCCAAGAGTGCGCCCCTGAATCATCCAACCGTGAGGTTGCTACAGAGTCAGACCCGGGGCCCGGCAGCGCTGATTGCAGCGGCTTGTCTACCGATACGGTGACAACACATACAAACGAGAAAAACTGATGAAAAGAATGTTAATCAACGCCACGCAGAAAGAAGAACTGCGTGTTGCGTTAGTTGACGGTCAGCGGCTGTACGATCTCGATATCGAAAGCCCAGGCCATGAATCGAAAAAAGCAAACATTTACAAAGGCCGCATTACCCGCGTAGAGCCGAGTCTTGAAGCTGCATTCGTAGATTACGGTGCAGAACGTCACGGTTTCCTGCCTCTGAAAGAGATTGCCCGCGAATACTTCCCTGCTGACTACACCTACCAGGCCGTCCTAACATCAAAGATGTTGTCAAGGAAGGCCAGGAAGTCATTGTACAGGTAGACAAAGAAGAGCGTGGTTCCAAAGGTGCGGCTCTGACTACCTTTGTATCTCTTGCCGGCAGCTACCTGGTTCTGATGCCAAACAACCCTCGCGCAGGTGGTATTTCCCGCCGTATCGAAGGTGATGAGCGTACCGAACTGAAAGAAGCCCTATCTACGCTGGAAGTGCCACAGGGCATGGGACTAATCGTCCGTACTGCTGGTGTTGGCAAATCTGCTGAAGAGCTTGAGTGGGACCTGAAGGTTCTGTTGAACCATTGGGGCGCTATCAAAGAAGCTTCTGATGCCAACAAAGCACCGTTCCTGATCCACCAGGAAAGTAACGTGATTGTACGTGCAATCCGTGACTACCTGCGTCGTGATATCGGTGAGATCCTCATCGACAGCCCTAAAATCTATGAGCGTGCAAAAGAGCACATCATGCTGGTACGTCCGGATTTCGTGAGCCGTGTACGCCTGTACCAGGGTGAAGTGCCACTGTTCAGCCACTTCCAGATTGAAAGCCAGATTGAATCTGCATTCCAGCGCGAAGTTCGTCTGCCATCTGGTGGTTCGATCGTGATCGACCCAACAGAAGCGCTGACCTCTATCGATATTAACTCAGCCCGCGCAACCAAGGTTCTGATATCGAAGAAACCGCACTGCAAACCAACCTGGAAGCAGCCGATGAGATCGCCCGCCAGTTACGTCTGCGTGACCTCGGTGGCCTTATTGTTATCGACTTTATCGATATGACCCCGGTTCGCCACCAGCGCGAAGTAGAAAACCGCCTGCGTGATGCAGTACGTGCAGACCGCGCACGTGTTCAAATCGGCCGTATCTCACGCTTTGGCCTGCTGGAAATGTCCCGTCAGCGCCTGAGCCCATCACTGGCCGAAGCGAGCCACCATATCTGTCCTCGCTGTACCGGTACCGGTGTTATCCGGGACAACGAATCCCTGTCACTGTCTATCCTGCGTCTTCTTGAAGAAGAAGCCATTAAGGAAAATACAGCCCAGGTCCTGGCAATTGTCCCTGTGCCAATCGCCTCTTACCTGCTGAACGAAAAGCGTAAGTCTGTCCAACACATCGAAAAATACCACGAAGTGAAGGTTATCGTTGTTCCTAACGCTGATCTGCAGACACCACACTTTGACGTTGTACGAGTGCGTGCAACTGAAGAGACCCAGACACTCTCTTACCTGCTGCCTAAAGAGCTTGAAGCACTGCAGGAAGCCGATGCCAAAGAAGAAGCACCGGTTGAGAAAGTGGTACGCAAGCGTGAAGAACCTGCACTCAGCGGCTTCTCTGCACCTTCAGCAGCACCTGCTCCTGTTATCAAGAAAGCCCCTGCTGCAGCCGCTGACAAGCCAGCACAGCCAGGCATTCTTAGCAAACTGTTCGGTTTCCTGAAAGGCCTGTTCAGTCTGAAAGCGAAGCGGATACCAAGAAGCAGGAAACTGAAAAGAAACAAACCCAGCAACGTAGTGGCGAACGCCGTAACCGTAACGAGCGCGGTAACAAGCGTAACGATGACCGCCGTCGTGGCAACAATCGCCGTGGCAAGCCACAGGACGACGCCAAAGAGACCAAGGATGCCAAAGACAAGGCAACCGAAGGTAAGCAGGAACGTACTGAACGCAAGCCTCGTAAAGAGCGTGCAGAACGCGGCGACCGTAACGAGCGTCAGGACCGTAACAAGCGCAACCGTCAGGAACAGCCTAAGCAGGAAGTAACTGAAGCGGTTGAAGCGCCGGTCCAGGCCAAAGAAGAAAAGCGTCAGGAAAAAACTGAGCAGGTGAAACAGCGCCGTCAGCGTCGTCAGATGCGCAAGCGCGTCCGCACCAACGAAGTGGAAGCTGAAGCTGCAGAAACACCGGTTGCTGAGCAGCAGACCGAGCAAAAGCCAAACGAACTGCAAAAAGTTGGTCAGGCTCTGTTCGAAGAAGCCCAGACTCAGGATGGTGTCTCTGAAAACTTAGCGCCTGAAAACGTAGCCTCTGAGAACGACACTGAGCAGAAAGACGAGCGTGACGGTTCACGTCGCAGCCGTCGCTCTCCACGTCACCTGCGTGCCAGCGGCCAGCGCCGCCGTCGTCAACGCGATGACAAAGAGAAGTTCAAGGATGCCGTTTCTGATGCACTGACAAGTGCCGTTGACGAAGCTGTTGACCAACTGGATGAAATGGAACATGCCGTTTCTATCGTGGAAACACGCAAGGCAGCAGTACTGAAATCCGGCGTTGCATCCCCTGAAATGGCGATGGGCAAGGTTTGGCCACAGCGTACCGCAGCAGCTCCAACCGTTTCTGATACTTATGAAGAAACCATTGAAGCCGCAGAAGTTGTCGCTACACCTGAAATTGCAGCTGCCCCTAAACACGGTGGTGTGGCCTTCCCTGAAATGGCAATGGGCAAAATCGTGGTTCGTCGCGAACAGCCTGTTGTTGAAGAAGTCGCAGAACATATTGAGACTGTTGCGGAAGAAGCACCGGCTGCCATTGAAGAAGTTGCTGTCGCACCTGTTGCTGAAGAAGCACCGGCTGCCATTGAAGAAGTTGCTGTCGCACCTGTTGCTGAAGAAGCGATTGAAGCGCCAGTTGCTGCCAAAGCACCTGAAGCCGCTCCGGTGATGGATAGTGAAATCTGTGTGAAACCAGATATCGCCGCCGAAGTTGCTGCTGCCGCTGAAAACGTGCAGATCAAGCCGGTCGTTCGCTACCGCCGCGCCACTGCACCGATGACCAAGGCTCCCGCTCCTGCATCTGCCTCTGCAGCCCAGGACGTTCGCCTTGCATCATTCCGCGAAGCGCGTCTCCAGGCCAAGCAGGCAGGCGCACAGACAGCGACCAGTCACTCAGCGTCTCAGCCAACCCGTCCAAACTTTAACTAAGTCGACAGGTTAAAAGACCAAATACAAGAGCCATGCATGTCATGGCTCTTTTTTTCGCTTACTTTCCCATCCCAGCCAGCACAAAACATTAAACCGTCACCAATGGTTAACGTTTTGTTTTATTTTTTGTCATACCAGCCGATCAACATTGATGTGCATCACGTTTTTCGGTAGCATCCGCCGTTTAATTAAAATTCCAACTGATCTACTCGGTTGGCATTTATCCAATTTCTAAAACAAACAGGACGTCGTACCCCAATAATGTTTGCTACTTTTAATCTTTTTAAAAATTCAGCCCGAACAGACTTACTCTCCGGCCTGACCGTTGCCCTGGCACTGGTCCCAGAGGCCGTTGCCTTTGCCTTTGTAGCCGGTGTCGACCCAATGGTTGGCCTGTATGCGGCCTTTATCATGGGCCTTGTTACATCCCTGATTGGTGGCCGTCCGGGTATGATTTCCGGTGCAACCGGTGCCATGGCGGTTGTTATGGTCAGCCTGGTTTCTGAACACGGTGTGCAATACCTCTTTGCAGCCATTTTGCTTGCCGGCGTGTTACAGATAACCTTTGGCGCGTTTCGTCTGGGCAAATTCATCCGTATCGTCCCCTACCCGGTGATGATTGGCTTTGTAAATGGCCTGGCGATTGTGATTTTCCTCGCCCAGCTGGGACAGTTCCAGGTGCCGGACGCACTTGGCAACCCGCAATGGCTTGAGCAAGGCCAGATGATGCTGATGCTCGGCCTTGTCGCGCTGACCATGGCAATCATTCACTTCCTGCCAAAATTCACCACTGCAGTGCCATCATCACTTGCAGCGATCGTGGTAGTAACCCTGCTGGTTATCGGGCTGGACCTTGAAACCCGCACTGTGGTGGACTTCCTGCGCGGCATGAGCGGCAACCCGGAAGCAACACTGGCAGGAAACCTGCCGACATTCTCCTTCCCTTCAGTTCCATTGAACCTGGATACGCTATATATCATCCTGCCTTATTCGCTGATCCTGGCGGCTGTTGGCCTGATTGAATCGCTACTGACGCTGACGGTCGTTGATGAAATGACCGGCACCCGCGGCCGAGGCAACAAAGAGTGTATCGGTCAGGGCGTAGCGAACATGACCTGCTCCGTATTTGGTGCGATGGGCGGCTGTGCAATGATTGGTCAGTCGATGATCAACGTAAGCTCCGGCGGCCGTGGCCGACTGTCGGGTATTACTGCGCTCTTGCACTGCTGGCGTTTATCCTGTTTGCAGCACCGCTGATTGAACGCATCCCGCTGGCAGCATTGGTCGGGGTAATGTTTATGGTGGTTATCGGTACCTTCGAGTGGGCAACATTCGACCTCGCGCGCCGGGTTCCAAAGAAAGACTTCTTTATCATTGTGCTGGTCACCATAGTGACTGTAATGACAGACCTGGCAATTGCCGTTATCACTGGTGTTATCGTCTCTGCGCTGATTTTTGCCTGGGATCATGCCAAGCACATCTATGCAGCAAGCCACGTTGATGCCAACGGTACCAAGGTTTACCAGGTTAACGGCCCGCTGTTCTTCGGTTCAGCCGCCCGATTCCTTGAACTGTTTGATGTTGACGCTGATCCGAGTGATGTGATTATTGACTTCGCTCAGTCCCGCGTAACCGATCACTCTGCTATTGATGCTATTGAGACCATCGCAGAGCGTTATGCCAAGGCCGGGAAGACCGTACACCTGCGCCATCTGAGCCAGGATTGTCGTGCCCTGCTGACACGCGCCGGAAGCCTTGTCGAAATCAACCATATTGAAGATCCGACCTACAAGGTTGCCTCCGACACACTGGCTTAAAGCAGCCTCTAAACCGCCGGACTCCCGGCGGTTTTTGTTTTATCCCCCGCTCTTCACCTTCCCACAACGCTCACTGTCTTCTTGCCTCAGCCAACCGTATAATCATGCAGTCAATTCAGCATCAAAAAGAATAACCAAAGAATGAACACAGACACTGCGCTTACCCCTGAGCTGGAAAAATTGCTCGAACCGGTAAAATCCTTCCTGCATTGCGAAACCCCGCAAGGTTGGATTGAAGAAGCCCTGAAACCTGAGAATGAGACTGTCCTGCTTCGTGACCACGCCAACTGCGAGCTCAAGGCCAGCCAAACTGCCATGTGGCTTATTCGCCGTTATGCCATAGACAAAGAGAGCGGGCAGCTTCTGCTGGACTGGGCAAAACCCTACGAAGATTTCGTTTACCGGGGCATCCGGGATGGGATTTTCCATGCAAAGAAAAATGGCCTTAGCGCACCGCTCAAACCGAAAGCCGGTTTTGAACAGGGCCAGGATCTGATCGACAAAATGGTCCGCCTTATCAAAGAGGAGTTCCACCATTCGAACAGGTTATCGAAATCATGGAAAGCCGGGAGGTGCCCTACCAGCCTCTCAGCGCCGGTCGTTATGCTAAAGGGTTGATGGGTGTCGTCCGCAACCACGAACCGGGTACGTTAGTAGACAAGCTGATTATCGGTGCCTACATCGAAGCCCGCTCCTGCGAGCGTTTCGCTAAACTGGCTCCTTCCCTTGATGAACAGCTGAAGAAATTCTATATATCCCTGCTGCGTTCAGAAGCACGCCACTACCAGGACTACCTGAAACTCGCCGAAGCCATTGCCGGTGAAAGCATTGCAGAACGTGTTCGTATCATCGGTGAAAAAGAAGCCGAACTTATCCGGGAATCCGATTCCCTGTTCCGGTTCCACAGCGGTACTCCAGCGGCTGCGTAAGTCTCAATTGAAGGCTAAATATGGGATAGGGGGCAAAGTTACTGCCCCTATTTTTATGGAGTTCAATCGGTATTTCTTTTCTTGCTACATTCACCTGCCAAAAACAGGATTAACATCCATACTTTTATGTAAAATGCGAATTATCTCGATATCTTGGCTGCCAACCTGACGATAAAATATAACGTGACTACCTTGGGGGAATTTTCTGTAACCTTCTCGGATTTCGCCACACGTTTTGCCGATATCAGGGTTTTCAGCAAGTAGCCAAAAAGAGTCATCAAACTGTTTCAGGTAAATATTTCGTTGCTCTCGTCCCCAGCGACGAGAGGTAAACAGGGCAATATCCCGCAAATCCGACTTAGCTTTATTGGTAAGTTGAAATGGCTTCATTTTCTCTCTTCGTTATCTAACTCATTGATAAATGAATCAAAATCGTATTCCGCCGTTCCACTTTCCTCGCCTTCAACAAGTAATTGTCTCAGCGTATTCAATTTAGTTTCTTGGGTTTCCAATAAGCGTAACGCCGATCGGATCACTTCACTTGCGGAGCTATAACGGCCGCTTTGGATCTGGCTGGCAATAAAACCATCAAAATGCTCGCCAAGAGTAATACTTGTGTTTTTAGCCATAAGACTGCCCTTAATACCAATATATACCTAATTATGGTACTGATGACATTGGGGAGCAAGGCGAATAAATACTACATCTCCAATAAGCCCAGAATATAATGCTATTTCGCCTCACAAAATCACTAGACAATCGTTTGCGTAGTCCCTATACTTCGCCGCCAGAAACAAGGCTTAACCCGGGTTTTCTATATCTACAATTTGACCACACCTCAGGCCAACTGATCCCTGTCAGTTGTCTTTCTTTTTTCTAAAAGAAGAAGACACAACAAATGGATCAGGACCATGACGCAAACTGCAACTCTCTCAACTCCTTCAGCCGCTCCAACCGCTCGCTGGCAGACCAAAGCCATTTTCAGCGTTGCATTCCTGATGGCAACCACATCGGTCGGTCCCGGTTTTCTGACCCAGACAGCCGTCTTTACCAACATGTATGGTATGGATATGGCGTTCCCGGTATTTGCTTCCATGTTCATCACATTCGGCATTGTCATGAACCTATGGCGGATAGTGGGTGTATCCGGCCTGCGGATTCAGGACATCGCCAACAAGGTCGCACCAGGCCTTGGCTATGGTATCGGTATTTTGCTGGCGCTTGGCGCAGTCGCTTTCAACTTTGGTAATGTCAGCGGTGCCGCACTGGGTATAAACGTGCTCACCGGAGTTGATACAACCTGGGGAGCTCTATTTACCGGTATTGTTGGCTGCCTGCTGTTTGTTGTGCACAACGCATCCAAGCGAATGGACCAGATGGCCCGCTACCTCGGCCTGTTTATGATTATCCTTATCGCTTATGTCGCCATGACCTCCCTTCCTCCAATGGGTGAAACCCTGATTGCGGCTGTAGCACCTTCTGACATGTCAAACCTCCTGCTCCCTACTCTGACGATTGTGGGTGGTGCAGTGGGTGGATACTACACGGGAGCACAGCGCCTGGTAGATGTCCGCCTGAAAGGTGAAGAGAATGTCGACAGCATTAAAAAGGCGGCCTGGGCCGGTATCTCAATTGCCGTTGTCATCCGCGTCCTCCTTTTCCTTGCGGTGTTGGGTGTGATTGCAACCGGCGCGGTGCTGGATAAATCCAACCCGGCGGCTGATGCTTTCCGACAGGGAGCAGGTGAACCGGGTTACTTCATCTTCGGTTTGGTGCTGTTCGTTGCCTCTATCACGTCAGTGGTCGGTAACTCCTATATGGCTATCTCACTGATTAAGACTCTGTTCCCGGTGGTCGAGCGCAATGAAAAAGCCTGGTGTGTCGGCTTTATCATGTTAACCAGCATCGGTACGGTGGTAATGAACATGCCTATCCTGCTCCTGATGCTGGCCGGGCTGGTAAACAGTATCATCCTGCCGGTGGTACTGGGTGTGGTGCTCGCTGCAACCAAACGTAAGGACATTGTCGGTAACTACAAACACCCGCTTTGGCTCACCTCTATCGGCGCGGTTATCGTGGTGGTTATGGCGGCTGGCAGTGTAAATAACGTTACCGGATTTATTGCTAAGTTTATTGGTTAACATCAATTACCGCGCTTCAAAATATCTAATTTGAAGCGCGGTATTAAATGGATTTAAGTCTTTTCACTATTACTCCTATTCTCCCCCCAAAATATCCACTCAGAGAATATATTCGCATCAAATTAATCATGCCGCATATGTTAATTTCAAATTGTAATATTAGATTGCGGATATGTTATCTCAGGAATAATATTGTTTCGATACATCACACAAAAGGTTAAAGGGATTTTTATGAAGAGCATGTTTTTCTATATCGCTTTAAGCTGTGCTTCTGCATTACTTTCTTTGCCAGTAACTGCAGATGATGATAATACGGGTGATTTATTCTCATACGCATATTTGGGTTACGCCAATTTCAATCTAGATTTCGACTCATCAGAGTATGACTTAGAGATGGATGGATTCACCCTAACTCTTGGCCAAGAGTTCACAGAAAACATCGCGCTAGAAACGACTCTTTATCACGCAACTGATAAATTCAACTCAGGAAGTACAAAGGTCAAGTTGGAAGGGTTCTCTGCTTCAATAACTCCTGTTCTTTATGCTGATATCTCAAAATATTACTCCGTATATGGAAAAGCAGGATTGGCATATGGAAGAGCTAGTGAGAAATTAGGGTCTTCACCCAAAATTAGTGATGATGAGTTCACCGTAATTTACGGGATAGGACTAAGTATCACTACCGGTTCTAAGCGCGCATATGCACTTCGAATTGGCTATGACATATATGATGGTGACGATATCGAAGCCGATTTATTTACAATTTCAGCCGGTATGAAGTTCTGATAAGTATAGAAACACTTATAGATGTGTCGCGTATCAAACGGCTGATATGAAACGCTGGATTGAAGCGCTGGCCGTTGCTAGTCTAGAGCCGATTTAAACAGTTAGTCGGGGAGCCAAGCGGTCATTAAGACCCGGGCTGAGACCACGTAAATGTTAACCGCTGCAATTCATGCAGATGGCATAGTGGGACCCGTTGAACCTGATCCAGTTAGCACTGGCGGAGGGAACTAACGTAGTGGTGCCTCAGCCTTTTCAGCCCACCGTTCTTCCCCTCCCCTTGTTGCCGTTAGGGGATACCATGAAAGATTACAACCATACTCCGATCACGCTCACCATCGCCGGTTCTGACTCCGGTGGCGGCGCCGGGATACAGGCAGATATCAAGGCTATTTCTGCAACCGGCGGTTATGCCTGCTCTGTTATCACTGCTCTTACTGCACAGAATACCCAAGGGGTTTCCGGTATTTTCCCGGTTCCGGCCGACTTTGTTGCCGCCCAGCTTGATGCCGTATTTTCCGACCTGGATGTCGTCGCTGTTAAAATTGGCATGCTCAACGACAGCGGTATTATCCGTACCATCGCCGCGAAACTGCGTGAATACCGCCCGGAATTTGTTGTTTTGGATCCGGTGATGGTCGCCACCAGCGGTGACCGCCTGCTGGAGCCGGAAGCCAAACAAACCCTGATGGACGAATTGGTTCCCTTGGCAGATATCCTGACACCAAACCTCCCGGAAGCGGCTGAGATGTTTGACTATCCGGTACCACAATCTGATGAAGAGATGCTGGCAATGACCGGAAAAATACAGACTTTCCTTCACGCCTGTTCT
This sequence comes from Photobacterium sp. JCM 19050, assembly GCA_001310455.1. GTDB lineage: Bacteria > Pseudomonadota > Gammaproteobacteria > Enterobacterales > Vibrionaceae > Parasalinivibrio. Next base: position 103,554 of record BAXG01000011.1, on the reverse strand, counting down.
GCTCAATCCCAAAAACAGAGGCTGTTGCTGCTAAAAGGTGGCCACCTGGAAACGTCCCAGCAAAGTACCGATCTGCTCATCACGCCAAACTCCGTATCCTCGATGACCGCCAGCAGGATAGATACGGTTAACACCCACGGTACGGGATGTACACTGTCTGCCGCCATTGCATCTTACCTGGCGCAGGGGGAAGGCCTTAACTCAGCCTGCAAATTAGCCAAGCATTACCTTACAGATGCGCTGCTTCATGCCAATGAGCTGTTTGTTGGCCAGGGTCATGGGCCGGTTAATCACTTCTATAATCTCCCCCGCCACTGAGTTAGCCGTAAGCTCTAGACTAAAGTTTATAATAATAAGACTATAAATCTCATTTTAGTTAATATATATTTAACTTCAGGTACTGGTTCCGCAGTAAGCCGTCGCGGAGCCGGGCCTGACAAATCCTGTTACCTTGTACCGTCCATTTGCAAGTCACATGCAATTTAGCGGTCATTTACTGTGTAGATGCAATCAGCTTAGGGAGCCTTGCTCCCCATTTTTTTATCCATACGCTGCCCGATTTTCACTTCCGGTACAAACGTCCGCCACGCACTGCCCCTAACTTATTGGGTTGGCAAACCAAAACAGACAATAACCTTGGGGGAAATATGGCCGGAATTTATCAGCGGATATGGACCGCAGATCAGGAAAACAACGGTATTGAAGCTATCAGGCAAGGGGAAACCGGCTCTCAGGAGCGAGGCTGGGTAAAAGTAAACACTAACCTTGATCAGAATGACCCAGACCTGCAGGTATTAACTGACGTCCACATTCCCGACCATAAAAAGCAGACCTACGAGCTTTGCCGGAAACTCTTCAACAACTTCACTTTGGCTGAGCCGATGGAAGAAATTGATACCGAGGAAGAGCGCGAGGAAGTCCATAATTTCATGTCTGCCATTATCGAGACCCCGCCGATGGAAGTTGCCCGGGAGTATATTGCCCGTGAAACCGGCCGGAGCGTGTCTCGTGAAAGATGGTACAACACGGTATTCGAAATGTGGTTCCGCCGGTTTTCCAAGGGTGGCGATCCTCACCTGTCCGGTTTTGAGCATGTGATAGTTGGAGAACACGACGATGAGAAGGTTCAGGGCTACCACTTTTGGTGGAAGTATTTTCTTGATGACGGAATGGCCCACCTCGTGGACGACGGCGCGACCGTTATCCGCCGGTTACGCGATGACCGAATAGACTATCTGCCTCCCGGCAGGCAGACGGACAGGCTCGCTTTCCGGAAAGTGTCACCATATCCTACCGCTGGACAGCACCGGATTACGACACCATGACGGCACAAACCGAAGTAAGCCTATTGGCGGGTTCTTTGTCGGTTGTAGCGTAGAAGCTGATGGCAATGGGAACTGTCCGCGCACATCAGGGCGTACAGGCACCCAAAGTGGCTGTGGTAGAAGGCGCGCGCTACGACATGAAACTGTTCCATTCTGAAAATCGGCAACATATCCGAACTTTCTATCCGATTTTCAAAGGGGAGTCTGACATCGTTGATGGTGGTGGCCGGGACAGCAATATTCCAGGTGACGGACAACCGGACGCTCCACCGCCAACACCCGATAATCCGGTTGTCAGTCCGGTAAGGATCATTGCTGCCCGGGTAAATCCGTTTGGCCACGATCCGGGTTTTGAGACGATCACGCTGGTCAACACCGGAACACAAACGCAGAATCTGGCCGGCTGGAGTTTGCGGGATAAGAACAATAACGAACTGGTATTTGATGAACTGGAGCTGGAAACGGGGGAATTCAGAACAATTACTTTGGATGGCTTTGATATCCAACTTTCCAATAAAGGCGGAGAGATCCGGCTTCATAATGCGATAGGAACCCGTCTTCACCGTGTGACCTATTCCAAGGCACAGGCAAAAACTCAGGGAATTACCTTGCTGTTCTGAGACCAAAAACAAAACCGGCCGGGTAAATGCCCGGCCGGTTGTTCAGTTCAACTTGCTTATTCTGCAGAGAAGAAACCGTTGTAAAGCATGTACAAGTGAGCCGCACTCCATGAGAAGTTAGGCGCACCCTGCTGGGCACCGTTCAGCGGGTTGTAGTTCTCACGAATCGGGCCATCAGCAATCAGGCCGTCGGCGTTGGCAAAGAATTTGTTGGCGATTTGCACAGCTTCTTTCTCGTAGCCATATTTCGCCATTCCACGCACACCGAAGTAGAACTGGTCAACCCATACACGTCCGCGCCAATAGATATCTGGCCAAATGCCGGGTTGGTCAACGCAGCCGTACCCAGTGGGACGAAGGTGTTGAACTCCGTGTTGTCCAGCATGATATCAACTACGGCATCTGCGTGTGCCTGGGTTGCTGCACCGTTAAACAGTGGCGACCAACCTCAGGGCCCTTCCCGCGCTCAACCAGCGGTTTACCGGCACAGCCATTTGCCAGCGGCTTCTCATCCATACGGATGTCATAGAAGAAACCGGAGGCATCATCAAACATACAGGTGTTGATGTAGTCTGCAGTTTTCTCCGCCTTGCCACGGAACATATTGGCTTCGTCAGCTTTACCGAGAATGTCCGCCATGTCTGCCAGGTATTTGTTGTCGCTGTACCAGTAGCTCGCTTGGTCAACGGACTCCTGCATCAGTGAATATCCGATCAGTTGTCCGTTGGCATCACGGTTTTCAGCAAACAGCACTTCCCAATCTTTACGGGAACCGCCGTTAGCAACATATTTTTCGAGCTGGTCAGCATCAATGAAGCCAAACACTGCGGCATCATCACGGCCAGATTCCCACGAAGCTGCGGTTTGGGCCGGAATTTCAATGCTGTCGTACTTACCGCTCTTCAGCAGTGCATTGTACTTTTCGATGCCCGCCAGTTCCTGGCTCTTGCCATTGATAACGGCCGTAAACAGCATCTTGCCATCCGGCGTGTTGTGCGCCTTGTCTACGGCTGCACCGTACTCAGGAATACCGTTACCGTTGTGGTCACGGTTACGCAGCCACCAGTTGTGGTAGGCCACCAGTTTTGGATACATTTCTTCAAGCCAGGCTTTGTCGCCTGTGGTCTTGTAGACTTCCATCACCGCCCATGATGCCAGGCTTGGCTTGGTGTTACGCTCGTTCCAGTTGCCACCGTCACCACCTCGCTCAGGGCTCAGGTTGTAAGCAACCAGGTCTAGGATATAGCCTTCGTCAAACGGGCGGACTGCATCGTCAGCCTGGATCTGGTAAGCAAACATCGCGCGGATGTTCTCTTTGGCAATTTCAGGGTTGAAATGTGCCATTGCGTAAGCCTGCTTCCAAGTATCCCAAGGCCAGGTCTGGTTACCAGAGAACCAACGAGCAGTAACAGAAGGGGTCACTGAATCGTGCTTCATCACACCGGCAGCGCCGCGCCAGTTACCGGTCAGGGTTTCAATAGCCTTAACTGCAACACGCTCTTGCTCGTCAGTCGCCGCTTCATTGGTCAGTCCCTGCTCCAGATAGGTTTCCCACATCTGTTCAGACTGGCGCTGGTACTTGCCAGGGTTTGCCAGGACGTCAGCTACCTTGGCCTGCTCTGCCGCGTTCTCTTCTGCGGTGAGCACATGGCTGTAAGTGGTGTAGATCGTCGTGTTACCCGCAATATCCGCAACCGATTCAAAGCGCATACCATCAACGGTAGTTTTTGCATCGATCGAACGGTTTACCTGGTATTCGCTGTCGCCGGATGTCAGAAGGGTCCAGGTTGCACGAACCTTACCGAAAGTGACTTTCAGGCCGTTGTCTGTAACCTGAATCTGACGGTTATAGTCCGGGTAAGCCTGCTCAACCGTTTTGTTGTCTTTATTGGCACCTTCAACGGCATGGTGTGCTCCATCAGCTCACCATCCACTTCAGGGTCAGTGCAGATGCTGATTCAATGCGGGTTTCCAGCAAAGAAGTACGGTTTGTTGCAAAGCGCAGGGTCATCTCGACAGTGACATCGTCAGAAGTCAGCTTTTGAACCAATGCGCCCGGAATACTGTAGGCTTCCATGCTGAAATCAAGCTTTTTGCCATCCTTGTACACGCTCAGGCGGTCAAAGTTGTTGGCCATAAAGTTGATGTATTCTTCTGTCAGCAGTGCAGGGCCAGGGAAGCCACCCATGCCGTTTTTATCTGCTGGAAGCAGGTGACCATGCCACGCACCCATGTCGAAGAAAGGCGTGTATTTCTGGTGGTCGTATTTGTCGTAATCGCGCATAACTGCGGCGCACCGGTACGGTCGATTACGTTACGGAATTCTGTTGCGCGAAGGCTGTCATCCTGAGAGGTGGCACAGCCGGAAAGCATGGCGGTCGCAACCGCCATGGCACATAGTGTTTTCTTCATCATCATTACAGGAACCTGATTGATTAGAAGTAGAAGAACTGCTTAACGAATACCTTGTTCTCACCGTCTTTTGGCAGGTAGGTATCGACTGCAAATGCATACTGCTCGTTTGCACCGAAGGCGTACCACATACCGGCGTTAACGAACTGCACATCACTGCCCTTCTCGCGGTCAGCATAGTTATAACCGGCTGACAGGTACAGGCCCTCAGAAGGCTCGAACATGCCGTTCAGTACAAAACCGTTCTCTTCACCGTAGCTGCCCTTGTCAGTGTCGTGCCATGCACGGAAACCGATGTGGTCGAAGAAGTTAGCACCCACCATCATGATGTTGCCTTCACCATCAGTCACTTCAGCACCAGCCATAACCTTGATCCCTTCCATGCGGTACTCAACATAACCATTGGCTACTGCTGCTTTCTCAAACTTGTCACCGTAGTGGTCGTATTTACCGAAATCAAAAAGTTGGTCATCAGAGTTGTAAGAAGACTCTGGTGCAACAGAGATGCCGTAGCGGAAATCGCCTTCAACGTCTTTCAGCTTCAGGCCTACGGAGATATCACCGGCTTCAGAAGGGGTCAGGCCGTACTCAACAGTGAAGTCTGAGTAACCGTCCATTTCATCCAGAGCGGAATCCATGCGGCCAAACGTCAGCTCTTTGCCGCCTTCGAATTTGTAACCTACGTATACACGGTTAAAGCCGCCTTCCCAGCCACGAACACCGTGACCCGGCACCCAGGTTTCACCTGTTTTTTCTACTGCCGAAACCGTCCAGCCTTCCAGGTATGCCAGACCAAACCAGTTACCCTTTTCAAATGCCAAGGCCAGGTCCATGTAAGAACCATCCAGGTACTTACCCTTGTCATCGCCTTCCAGGTAAACTTCGCCACCCAGGCCCAGTTCACCATAAAAATCCCAGTTGAACTCTTCGTTTGCAGTCGCACCAAACGAAACCACAGAAGCAATAACAGCGCTTAAAATTGTCTTTTTCATATTCTTTCTACTTATGGTTATTAATACCCCGATCCCGGCCATACCGGGCGCATTGATAATGCCGTCGCAAAAAATAAATTTGGAGATATGAAAAATACGAAATGTGATTTCGTTCAACGTATAGGATCGAGTGAAATGATTACTGCATAGAAGCTCACATTAATACCGTGCCAGAATCAATTTATTTAAAATTAGAATTGAAAAATTTAAAAATAAACCCAACAAAAACAGTACAATCGCGTTTATATTTTCGCCAAATAGACTGTATTGATTAATTATCTTTCTGGATAATTATTTGGATATATTTTATGTGTGATTTATTGATTCGATTATTAATACGAGTGGTAAATGTATCTGGGAGATGTTTTTCAATTAAAGAAAGAACGATATTCAAGAAGCGCAGATCAATTATTTATACTGTGAATAATTTTCCACAAAAAAAGCCGGCGCTTGCCGGCTTCCTTTAAAGGTAAAATCTGACGTTATTTTTTGCGCTTGTCGGTGATTTCCCACTTGCCGTCAATGAAGAGAGCCGTCCAACCCGATGGCTTGCCATCGTTTTCGGTGCGGACATAGTTCTCTTTGCTCTTACGGCTGAAGCGTACCACTGCCTTACGGCCATCCGGTCTTCAACCGGTGCATCGGCAAGGAACTGGTACTTCGCAGGCAAGCGCTCTTTGAAGCGAGCCAGTTCTTCTACCAACGGCGCACGGGTCTCACGTGAGCGCGGGAAGTTACTGGCTGCCAGGAACAGGCCGGAAGCGCCGTCACGCAGCACGAAGTAAGCGTCTGAGTTCTCGCAAGGCAGTTCTGGGAAATGAACCGGATCTTCCTTTGGTGGCGCAACTTCGCCATTTTTCAGGATCTTGCGGGTATTCTTACACTCTTCGTTGGTACAACCCATGTATTTACCGAAACGGCCGTCTTTCAGCACCATGTCGGAACCACACTTATCACATTCGATAACCGGGCCATCGTAACCCTTAAGCTGGAACTGGCCTTTTTCTACGATGTAACCGTTACAGCTTGGGTTGTTACCACAGATGTGGATCTTGCGTTCCTTGTCGATCAGGTACGCATCCATCGCTGTTTCGCAAACCGGGCAACGTTTCTTGGCACGCAGTGCAGCGGTTTCAACGTCTTCTTCCAGAACGTTAATAATACCTTCATCATCCATCAGGTTGATGGTGGTCTTACAACGCTCTTTCGGTGGCAGGGCATAGCCTGAACAGCCCAGGAATACACCAGTGGATGCAGTACGGATACCCATCTTGCGGCCACAGGTCGGACAGTCGATATCGGTCAGGACAATCTTGTTCGGCTCCATACCGCCGTCAACTTCATCCTGCTCCGCTTTGCCCAGCTCACCGGAGAAATCGGTAAAGAAGTCATCCAATACACGCTTCCAGTCTTTTTCACCGACGGCGATATCATCGAGCTTCTCTTCCATACGGGCAGTGAAGTCGTAGTTCATCAGGTCAGCAAAGCTGTGGGTCAGGCGATCGGTAACAATCTCACCCATCTTCTCTGCATAGAAGCGGCGGCTTTCAACGCGCACATAACCACGATCCTGAATGGTCGAGATAATGGCGGCATAAGTAGACGGACGGCCGATACCACGCTTCTCAAGCTCTTTAACCAACGCAGCTTCAGTGTAACGCGCAGGTGGCTTGGTGAAGTGCTGTTGAGGATCGACTTTAACCAGAGACAGTTTTTCACCTACCGCCACACTTGGCAGGGTCACATCTTCGTTTTTGCCTGATGGGCGCTGTACGCGTGTCCAACCGTCGAAACGCAGGGTGCGGCCTTTAGCTTTCAGGGTAAATTCGCCTGCTTCCACAGTCAGGGTGCTGGAGTCATATTTCGCAGGCACCATCTGGCAGGAAACAAACTGGCGCCAGATCAGGTCGTACAGTCGGTGCGCGTCAGGCTCCATGCCTTCCAGGGCTTCAGCCTGGACATTGACATCAGATGGACGAATCGCTTCGTGCGCTTCTTGTGCGTTGCCGCGTGAGCCGTAAGCAATGGCTGCATCCGGCAGGTAATTCTTGCCGTAGTTACCTTCGATGTAACCACGGGCCGCTTCAACCGCTTCCTTACTCAGGTTGGTTGAGTCGGTACGCATATAGGTGATGTAACCCGCTTCGTACAGACGCTGGGCCAGCATCATGGTCTTCTTAACGCCATAGCCCAGACGGGTACTTGCCGCCTGTTGCAGGGTAGACGTGATGTACGGTGCAGAAGGCTTGCTGGTTGTCGGGCGGTCTTCACGGTCTTTAACCGTGTAAGCTGCTTTCTCCAGCAAAGATGCTGCAGCCATCGCCTGGGTTTCATTGACCGGCTTAAACGCAGTACCGGACTGGTGGGTGACCATCAGTCGGAGCACTTCACCCGTAGCGCTGGCAGTATCTGAGTGGATATCCCAGTATTCCTGCGGGATAAACGCTTTGATTTCGTGCTCGCGCTCTACCAGCAAACGTACAGCAACAGACTGTACACGGCCGGCTGAAAGCCCACGGGCAACTTTCTTCCAAAGAAGAGGAGAAACCATGAAACCAACAACACGGTCCAGGAAACGGCGTGCCTGCTGTGCATTTACGCGATCCTGGTTCAGTTCACCCGGTGCTTCAAACGCTTGCTTGATAGCGTTTTTGGTAATTTCGTTAAATACGACACGCTTATAACGGCTGTCGTCACCGCCGATGATTTCCCGCAGGTGCCACGCAATGGCTTCCCCTTCGCGGTCAAGGTCCGTTGCGAGATAGACGGTGTCAGCTTTTTCAGCCAGGGTTTTTGAGTTCAGAAACGACCTTCTCTTTACCCGGCAGAACTTCGTATTTGGCTTTCCATCCTTTATAAGGGTCCACACCCATCTTGTTGATCAGCGCGTTTCGTTCTTTTTCTTGCTTGATACGCTGCTTTTCTTCAGGAGAGAGGCCTTTAGTCGAGACAGGGGTAGCTTTTTTACCGCCGGAAGATGCACCGGTAGGTAAGTCGCGCACGTGACCCACGCTGGACTTAACAATGAAGTCCTTGCCCAGGTACTTGTTAATGGTTTTTGCTTTCGCGGGAGACTCCACGATAACGAGAGATTTACCCATAGTGACTCAATTACACCTCGTGCTCTTAATCATTCATTATTTGTGACCATACCCACCGTCAGCAGGATGTATCGCTTTTTTACAATATTGTGTGACTGAGTCTTAATATCAACCCGAATGTTGTTTTCGTTTTGGGCAGCGCTGGCATTTGCCCGGCACCCGCCTTTTACAAACAACACGTTAATGCAGAAATACCGATTCTCTTGTCACACAAGACTTCCAGTGGTTGTGCGGGCTAATCATTACCATTGCTTTCACAACCTGCGCCAGAATTCGACACGATTTTTTGTGTCCTGTCACAATTTCCAGCCAAATTCACCGCCAAATGTACAGATTCACTTCAAAAAGCGGGTTGCATAGAAAGAACCGGTTAATGCATAAATACGCATTACGAAACCATGTTCAATCTAAGCCAAATCAGATGTAAGTAGTCACATTGCTGGCGGCAAAACTGTGGCAAACCATAATACAGTGACGGACACAATACCAGTCTCCATGTAATAAAGGAGGATGTTTTGACCAGAATCCAGCCAACTTAACCTCTGGAATTATGGATGCCCTGCCACATTTGGCGTACTATCCTCGCCATCCGTTTCCATTGACGTTACGACTATGAGTCAAAAAAAGCCCATTTCAAAATTTGAACTCCTTCTGATTGCCAACCAACTTATCCGTGATCACGATGCATATATTGAAGGTATGCAAGCTGATGACGTATCAGAAAGAGACGGTGTATTGGTCTTCAAAGGGGAGTACTTCCTTGATGACAACGGCCTGCCAACGTTGAACACCACTCAGGCGTTCAATATGTTCAAGTTTCTGGCCCACAAGCTTTCGCCGGAATTTACATTGGCTGATTGATGACCTTTGCTCCGGCTCAAGCCGGAGCTTTATGCTGCCTTCCCCCCTTTTGAAGCATTTTCTTACCATTATTGACAACCTAGTCACTTAACATATCGCCAGACTCTTTTATTCTTAGCGCGCGATTCTGCAAAGCATTCATCTCATCGCATCCCACTTGCAGATATAAAAGGTATAAAAATGACAAAACTGACCAAACTCGCCTCGGCACTGGCCGTAGCTTGTGGTATTTCCCTCTCGGGAAGTGCGCTTGCAACCCAACAAGCAGACTGATGATCACTAACGGTACGGTTCTGACCATGAACCCGGCCCGTGAGGTAATTGAAAACGGTACAGTTGTTGTAAAGGACAACAAAATTTTGGCAGTCGGCAATGCCGATCTTGCCAAGAAATACACGGCGGAAAAGCAGCTGGATGTTGACGGTGATATCGTGATGCCGGGGCTTATCAATACCCATACCCACGTGTCCATGACGGTATTTCGTTCTTTGGCAGACGACGTACCGGATCGCCTCCACCGCTATATCTTCCCGCTGGAAAGTGCGCTGGTTTCACGAGATATGGTGCGCATCGGCGCCAATCTCGGTAACGTCGAAATGCTGAAAGGCGGTGTGACTACATACGCAGACATGTATTACTTCGAAGACGAAGTGGCTAAGACTGTCGATAAAATCGGTATGCGTGCAGTGTTGGGTGAGACGGTAATCAAATATCCGGTTGCCGACGCGAAAAATGCAGACGAAGGCATTGCCTATGCGCTGAACTTCATTGAAGAGTACAAAGACCATCCTCGTATCACACCGGCTTTCGCCCCTCATGGACCTTACACAAACACCACCGAAACACTGCAGAAGATATCTGAGCTGTCATTGAAACTGAATGTGCCCGTACTCATGCACCTGGCAGAATCCCATCGGGAGCAGGAAGTTATTGCTGAACGCTCCGGAGGAAAAAGCCCGGTTCAGTATATGCATGACATTGGCGCTCTAAACCGGAACTTAGTTGGAGCCACATGATCCTTGTTGATGATAAGGATATTGAGCTGGTCAAAGAGAGTGATATAGGCGTTGCCCACAACATGAGTGCCAACATCAAATCAGCCAAAGGCGTCTCCCCTGCCCTGAAAATGTATGATGAGGGTGTCCGTATCGGCCTTGGTACCGACGGGCCGATGTCCGGCAATACGTTGAGCACCATCGATGAATTCGGTCAGGTAGCCAAAGTCCATAAACTGGTTAACCAGGACCGAGCTGCTATGCCTCCTTATAAAGTGATCGACATGGCGACTATCGGTGCCGCCCGTGCCCTGCATATGGAAGACAAAATCGGTTCCCTTGAACCAGGCAAATTGGCAGACATTATTGTTGTAGATACCAAAGCGCCCAACATGGTACCGGTATACAACCCATACTCCGCGCTGGTTTATTCAGCTTATGCCACTAATGTCCGCCACAGTATTGTTGACGGCAAGGTCCTGATGGAAGACAGAAACGTTCTCACAGTAGATGAAGAAGCGATTCGAAAAGAAGCTGTCGATTTCACGAATATCGTAAGAGACACCCTGAAAGAGAAAGGCGAAGTTATCCAGTAAAATGAATCAAAAGTAATGTCAGAAATGCTGCCGCACAAATGTGGCAGCATTTTTCATCCTAATGTGAACATTATTTTATAGTCTAAGCACCCCATTAAACTAAAACAAATTCAACAGACTATCTTGGAAATTAGTCACCCGCTTAACAAGATCAACGGCTCATATTAAAAACCACGATCACCCAAGTCTATCAATCTCATTTTTTGTTATTATTTGTAAAATGTGATAATCAACAAGAAAACCTTCTTTCACCGAAAAAACAACCAGTTACATCCTAAAAAATAATATGCATTAAGCTGCTTAAATTTATTTATCTCATTGTTTTGTATGAATTTAAATGATGAGAATATAATAATATCCGATTGTTTACTTTTTGTTTCTCATCTATATATTTGAATTCATAGATGTCATTTAAATTACAATTATTTCTCTTTACTAGCCACGAAATACCACGTTTTAAATCACATCTGTCAATAAAATCAGCGCTGAACGTCATTAGCCGAATTGTTTCAATAAACCGTTCAAACCTGGCTAAAAAATAAAACAACACAACAAACGATTGAGTGTACAGACGAGTACTACTCCCTGCCGGTTTAATTGCAGGGCAAAAGGAAACCATATATTTAAGGAACCAATCGTCATGAAACACATTTGTTCAACATTTCTATTGGGCAGCTTGTTGATATCAACATCAGCAGCCGCCACTCCCGACCCATTTACCGACTACTGGGCATCCTCCATTTACCCGGAAAAATGGCGTCACTTGTCCAATAAAGAAATCATCGATTTTTCTTATGCCGGATATATGCAAGATGGAATGTCGGATCCTACAGGTATTCCGGCTTTATCACTGGATGTCACTGATTCCACAGCGATGACAGCTTTGGGATTTGAAACAGCCGACCCGACCGGCGCCATTTCTTCAACAGTTGCGATCAATCAGGCGGTTGATTACGTGGGGCAACAGGGCGGAGGGACTGTTCTGGTTCCGGAAGGCACATACAAAATCGAACCGTCAGATGGATCAATTGCCATTAAAATCAGCCATGACAACGTATGGTTAAAAGGGGCGGGTTCAGGGCTGACAGTGCTGAAACACACGCAACAATTTGACAGGGCTAACACCCATACAACCCGTTCAGCGAAAGTTATCCAAATCACACCTGTCTCTTCCGCTTTTTACCCGACAGACCCAGGCACTTCGGTGAGCCAACTTAATCTGGGAGCCGTTGCACTGTCGAACGCGCCGGGTACAGTGAAAGGTGATGCTTCGGGTCAGAACAGCGTTACCATCACCGCATCAAGCCAACAGCTTAACGTCGGTGATATGGTCGCATTTGGTGGTATCGCCAACGCCGCATTCGCCAGTGATTACAAAATGAGTGAAGATCAACTCAGAGCCCGGGGTGTCAAAAACCCGGCCAAACGCGCCTGGGAAGGCAAGGTGCCTTTACCTTTTTATGTCCGGACAGTGACACATGTTGAACCCCTTTCGGGGAATGAGTTTCGGGTAGATGTGGATCGCCCGGTCACTTTCGGTGTATCAGAGCGGTATGGCTCCCGCTTTATGAAGATTTCAGACAGCGATCTGTTAAACAACGTTGTTGTCAGCGGGTTTTCCATTGCTCAGAACCAACCTGATTTCGGCGGGTATGGCGATAATGATTACAATACACCGGGAACAGCAGCCCATGCCGTTCATCACTCCACCCTCGTCTATTCGTCGCTGGTTAAAGATCTGTTGATTGAGGATATCCAGACAGCCAAGTTTAACCCGGCAGATGCCCATGAAACCCTGTCAATTGGTATGACTAACTCATACGTCCAGAATGTCACGGTCAGGGAGTTCCTTTACCAGTCACCGAAATACCGGGGAGCAGGAGGGAATGGCTACGGGATAAATGTCATTGGTGGCGATGGCCTCTATTACGGAAACCAGTTTGACCGCGCAAGGCACGCGTTCAGCTTCAAGACTGCCGCCGCTAACGGAAATGTGTTGTTCGCCAATGTAGCCAAAAATGGCAGAGGCCCCTCTGATTTCCATATGTTCCTCTCTGTACATAATCTCGTAGATACACTCGGCATGTTCGGGGAGCATGTAGAAAGCAAGTACCGTCCTTGGGGCGCATCAACCATGCACGGATTCTCGGGTTCTGAGAACATTTTCTGGAATACCTATCGGGGTGACGGCGGAAACAATGTCGCCGTTATTTCCAATCAGGCAGGCAAAGGCTGGCTTATCGGGTCAAGAGGAAATTCTTCAAGGCTCAGTAACTCTCGTCAAATAGACACGGTTGCCGACCTCAAAGAAGGACAGGGAATCGGGAACACCCTGTGGCCAACTTCTCTATATCTTGACCAGCTTGCACAGCGCAAAACCGGTCTCCCAGCCCCAAGAATCCATGCGAGCCATGAGTCCTCATTCAACCAGGTACCCGCAATTACTGATGGCCTGCCGTCAGGCTCCCTCAATGCCTGGCAACACAGCGCGCCATTAACTCTGTCTGTTGACTACCACGGTATACGCTCAGTGTCGGGTATTGACCTTTCCCTCTTTAATCCAGCAGAGCGAAGCTACCCGGTTTCTGTCAGTACATCCATTGACGGCGCGGTTTGGGATACTCAAATCCAGGGTCATAACACCTCAGTAAACCCGGTTGAGGAAATCCGGTTCACCCCTGTTGATGCGCGTTACGTGAAAGTGACCGTAGAAGGGAATGACGTTGATGGTCAAGTTAACATTGGCGAGTTGAAAACTGTATCCGAACCCGTTATCCCTGGCACATCGGATACCGGGCAAATCGTCATCAGCGCCGCAAAACCCGCAGCGGTAATCAAAGGCAACTATTCCTTCTGGGAAATGAAACCTGCCGGGACAAAAGGGTTTAATGTGCCTTACTTTGTTTCCAGCGAGTATGTCCACACATTCACCGGCACCGAGGCAAATGAGTCTGCATCCGAACTGGTATTTGTTGTCAACAACCCCTCGAGCCTACCCCAGCAATACAGGGTGTATTTATTTGGCTCTGCACCAGATGGGAAGTCTGACACCGTACATATCACCGTTAATGATGAAGCCCCAACAACCGGGCAAAATGCCTCGCTGAGCCGCAAAGCAAACCCACGATACCAGTCCAAGCGCGCACCAAGAATTCCCGGGCTGGTCGACTACCCTCACATTGAACTCAACCCGGGTATCAACCGTGTCAGGGTATTGGTTCGTGAACCCGGCGCCCGTGTTGGGAAAATCCGCCTGACGCCAATGTGAGTTCGAGAACGATCTGCACTAACAAAAAACGCCAGTGAAAACTGGCGTTTTTGATAGCAACTCGTAACATCACATTTCGATGGTTACTGTGTCTTTGTCTTTCTCAGGTTTGACCTGAGAAGGCTTACTGCCCTCTCCCGGTTCACCACGGCCTTTGGGATCCGGTCCGAAACGGTTAGGCCCTGGCGTACCGTCCAAAATACCCAGCTCAACAATCACAAAGATTGGTCCGACAATCGGTACGAAGGTTATCAGGATGAGCCAAGGGCTGCGGTTACGGTCTTGCAGGCGTTTCACATTGAGCGCCACCGAGGCCCACATCACAAAGCCCAGCACCACAAACGCCAGTGCGTTCACCAGTGCATTACCCTGCCCGCCATACATCATCAGCGGCATGGTAACAAAGAGCACCGGCAGGCTGTAAAGCCAGTAGTCACGACGGCGCATCCGGCCTTTAAAAGACAACAGAGCCACTTTTGGTTTGTCATTTCACTGCCTCCTACAGAATTGGGCGTTGACCGCGTCCAATCCATTTGAGCAGCAGAGAGTCGCTTGCTTCACCTGCAGCACCAGCCAGTTTTTCAGCCAGCTTTTTCTTTTGTGCATAATGAAGGTGCAGCACTTCGCGATCCTTGCATGCAGCGGTCAGGTAATCATCACTGGTGGTAATTTCGTCAATAAGCCCCAAATCTACTGCCTGACGACCAAACCAGTGTTCGCCGGTAGCCACTTTGGCAATATCCAGATCCGGACGGTGCTCATTCACAAAAGACTTAAACAGCACATGAGTTTCTTCCAGCTCTTCCTGGAATTTCTCACGCGCCTTGTCCCCATTTTCACCAAACATGGTCAAGGTACGTTTAAACTCACCCGCTGTGTGTTGTTCAAATTCAATATCGTGCTTTTTAAGAAGCTTGTTAAAGTTTGGCAGTTGAGCAATCACGCCAATTGAGCCAACAATCGCAAACGGGGCAGCCAGAATCTTGTCTGCTACGCAAGCCATCATGTAACCGCCACTGGCAGCCACTTTATCAACAGCAACCGTTAATTTCACACCGGCTTTGCTCAAGCGATCAAGCTGTGAAGACGCCAGACCATAACCGTGAACCATGCCGCCACCGCTTTCAAGGCGTACCAGCACTTCATCATCTTTCTGGGCAACGGCCAGAATCGCGCTGACTTCTTCGCGCAAAGCTGTCACTTCACGGGCGTCAATGCTGCCCTTGAAATCCAGGACAAACAGACGGGCTTTACGCTCCAGCGATTCAGTATCCGCCTCTTTTGCGGCTTTTTTCTTTGCTTTGGCCTCAGCTTTGTCCTGTTTTTTCTTTTCTTTCTGTCTGGCTTTCAGCACCGCCTCGTCAAAGAGGTGATTTTCCAACTGACTGACAGTTTCCTTGTAGTTTTCAGTCAGGTTGGTAACTTCCAGGTTCCCCTTACTTCCGCCGTGACCTGACGCGCTTGCGCTTTTGATAACGATGATCAATGCAACAATGGCCACCAGGATAGTCACGACTTTAGCCAGAAACAGGCCGTAATCGACGAAAAACTCCAAATTCTTATCCTCTTTTTTTGTGAAGCACGCATTGTAACCCCGTTGTAGCGTAGAGGGCTATCCGAATACAATAGCTTGCTGTGACAAAACGCTAAGGAAATGTAACGTGGAATACAAAGTCACTCCAGACTGTTTAAAAGGTAAAGTCATTCTGGTCACGGGCGCAGGTGCTGGTATCGGACGCCAGGCCGCCCTCAGCTATGCCTCCCATGGCGCAACCGTGATCCTGCTTGGACGTACCGTTGCGAAGCTCGAAAAAGTTTACGACGAAATCGAAGCACTGGGAGCCCCTCAGCCCGCCATCATTCCGTTGGATATGAACGGTGCAACCCAGCAAAACTACATTGATATGGCGGAAACCATCGAAGGTCAGTTTGGCAAATTAGACTGCATTCTCCACAACGCAGGCCAGCTTGGCGTGCTGAGCCCGTTCGACCAAATTGAAGAAAAAGATTTCGACGAAGTGATGCAGGTAAACGTTAAAGCAACGTTCCTGATGACCAAAGCCCTGTTGTCACTGGTGAAGAAATCAGAAGATGGCAGCATCGTTTTCACTTCCTCGACGGTGGGACATGTAGGCCGCGCATTCTGGGCACCTACGCCATTTCTAAATTTGCTACTGAAGGCATGATGCAGACACTGGCCGACGAAATGGAAGGCACCACTGTCAGAGTCAATGCCATCAACCCGGGCGGTACCCGCACTGCAATGCGCGCCAGGGCCTTCCCGGCGGAAGATGCCAACCTGCTTAAAACACCACAGGATCTGATGCCGCTGTACGTTTACCTGATGGCGCCGGAAAGCAAAGCCGTTACCGGTCAGTGCATAGATGCCCAGCCGAAATAACCGTTAATTATTTTTTGATTTTCATAAAAAAACCGACGCCTGAGCGTCGGTTTTTCTATTTCGGTATACAACCGCCAAATTAACTTAACCGCGACGGTTGCTACGGCCCGGTTGTTGTTGGTTGCCACCCGCATTGCCGCGACCACGGTTACGGTTGTCACGGTTGCGACCGCGGCCACCGTTATCCTGCAGGTCACCCATATCTCGGCCACGACGACCGCCATTTGGGTTATTGCGGGAAGAAGAAGGCTTCTTGCGCTCAGAACCGTCAGCACGCTCTTCAAAGCGGCGTACAGCACGGCGAATCTTCTGGGTCTGCTTCTTGTGACGCTTACCGGTTTCGCGCTGCTCGTCAATGAACGTGCGGCTTTCAGGGCGCATTTCCACCAGCTCACGCAGGTAGTTCACTTCTTTCAGATCCAGCTCTTTCCAACCACCGCGAGGCAGGTCTTTACCCAGCACCAGGTCACCGTAACGAACACGCTTCAGACGGCTTACGGTCACACCCTGGCTTTCCCACATGCGGCGAACTTCGCGGTTACGGCCTTCCGTAATCACTACGTAGAACGTGTGGTTCTTACCTTCACCACCGGCGTACTGTACATCTTCAAAACGGGCTTCGCCGTCTTCAAGTTCTACACCACGAACCAGTGTTTTTACCATTTCTTCTGTTACGTCACCGAACACACGCACCATGTATTCACGCTGAACC
Organism: Photobacterium sp. JCM 19050; assembly: GCA_001310455.1. Taxonomy (GTDB): domain Bacteria; phylum Pseudomonadota; class Gammaproteobacteria; order Enterobacterales; family Vibrionaceae; genus Parasalinivibrio. The sequence goes on along the minus strand of BAXG01000011.1, from coordinate 86,271 downwards.
TGACGGCTCGGGTGCATCAGTCGGTTAGCCAGTTCACCGTCGGTGGTGAACAGCAAAAGACCGGAGGTATTGGCATCAAGACGGCCAACAGCCACCCAGCGGGAGCCACGAATACGTGGCAGACGGTCAAATACCGTGCGGCGGCTTCAGGATCGCTGCGAGTACACAGTTCACCTTCCGGTTTGTTGTAAGCCAGTACGCGGCATACGACTTCTGAGGATGCAGCAATCGAGACGCTGTGACCATCAACGCGTACATTCGCGTTCAGGTCATCAAGGCGGTCTCCCAGTCGCGCAACCGAGCCGTTAACGCTCACACGGCCACCAGCAATCATTGCTTCGATTTCACGTCGGATCCCAGACCGCTCGCGCCAGCACCTTCTGTAACTTTTCACTCATGTCGTTTTTACCTTACTGTCGCCTTCACAGGCGTCTGTATCTGCCGCCCAAAATACAATGGACATTGATGAATATGGACGGCAAGAAATGTGGCCAGAATTCTCCCGGCACCTTTTCGCAGGGAGCCGGGTATTATGCCACACCAGACCTTGTGGTTGCACGCAAAACCACATCTTGAAAGCCGTACAAAATTCACTCAAATGGCGTGGTGTCACCGGCACCTTCACGCACCACTTCCCAGCCCTCATCACTCATATCAACGACCGTTGTCGGGCTCTCACCCAGATAGCCGCCATGAATAATCAGGTCTACCGCGTGCTCAAGCTGGTTGCGGATTTCTTCCGGGTCTGATTCTGCCATTTCATTGCCAGGCAGAATCAGCGTTGTAGACATCAACGGTTCGCCAAGTGCTTCCAGCAGTGCCAGGGCGATATTGTTGTCCGGCACACGGATACCGATGGATTTACGCTTAGGGTTCAGAAGGCGACGAGGCACCTCTTTGGTTGCCTTAAGGATAAAGGTATACGCACCCGGCGTGTTATTGCGGATGAGACGGAAAGCATCGTTATCCACTCGGGCGTAAAGTGACAGCTCAGAAAGGTCACGACACATCAGAGTGAAGTTGTGCTTGTCGTCCAGGCGACGGATTCGGATGATGCGTTCAAGTGCCTGTTTGTTTTCCAACTGACAGCCCAGCGCATAGCCGGAATCGGTTGGATAAATGATAACGCCGCCACTTCGGATGATTGCCACTGCCTGGCTGATCAGGCGTGTTTGCGGGTTGTCAGGGTGGACATAAAAAAACTGACTCATTGTCTCTCCTGCTTATCAGGACATTTCTTCTGTTTCCGGGGTCATCGGTTCCAGGCCCCAGTCCTGCCAGACCGGCGTCACCCCTTTGGGTAGCCAGAGGTTTCGCCCCAGTTCCAGCCATGGTGAAGGGAAATGGAAATCAGATCCCTGGGATCCGTTCAGCCCATACTGGATAGCATAGTCACCCAGCATACGCCTTTCGTTTTGAGGTTGCTGTGGTTGGGCAACTTCCATCGCATCGCCACCGGCATCAACAAACGTTTGAAGCAGTCTCTTCAACCATTTAGCCGAAAGTTTATAGCGTCCCGGATGGCAAGTACAGCCTTTCCACCCGCTTTGTGAATCACGGCAACAGCTTGGTCAATGGTGCACCAGTTTGGTGGCACATAACCCGGATTGCCGCGGGTCAGGTATTTCTTGAAAACCGCCTGCATATGCTTGGCATGGCCTTCACTTACCAGCCAACGGGCAAAGTGACCACGGGTGATAGCACCATCTCCAGCCAGGGCTTTTGCCCCTTCCAACGCACCAAATATCCGGGCCTTTTCCAACCGGTGGGATATTTCAACAGCGCGGGCTTCCCGGCGCTCAACCTGGCCGGTAATCAATGCTTTGAGCTCTTCATTGTCCGGGTCTATACCCAGCCCGACGATATGGATATCGAAATTTTCCCAGACGGTAGAAATCTCGATCCCTTTAATCAACGTCATTGGCAGCTCGTGACGGGCAATTGCTTCGGCGGCGTCGGCCAGGCCTTCCGTTGTGTCATGGTCAGTTATCGCCAGCACACTGACACGGAACTCATGTGCGCGGAGCACAAGTTCTTCCGGGCTGAAATGCCCGTCTGACGCGGTGGTGTGACTGTGGAGATCAAAAATCATTCATTTTCCAAAAGCAAAGGCTTGACTAATCGCTTTTGTATCTGTTTACTAGTACGCAAATACACGCGATATATTTTTTGTAAGGTGTCACATGTTACAGCAAATCCGCCCACAGTACCGTTGCAATATGACTGCTGAAACCTCTTCAGCAACTGCTCTGGTGACGGATCTGGCGAATACCTGGTGGCGCGCATCTGAATGCGGGCTTTAGGTTGCTGTACATCACACCCTGAGAAAGCCCGCTGAACGCGGGTTTTTTTGTACCTGAATTTAAACAACGCCTTACTCACAAAAAATTTAAACACGCATTTTTGCCCGGCGACACAAAGAGCGCGGGCAGTTAAGAACAGGGACGCGCACTATGATTATCGTATTAAAGCCAACCGCCACAGAACAGGATGCCAAACAGATTCTTGCCCGCATTGAAGAAGCCGGCCTGAAGCCTCTCTACATGCCGGGTGTCGAGCGTATCGTGCTCGGTGCCTTGGGTGACGAGCGCGTCCTGCAAAAACTCCACTTTGATGCCTACCCGGTGGTCGAGGAAGTCAAACCTATCCTCACCAAATACAAGATGGTCAGCCGCGAAGTACAGCCCCATGACAGCACGGTAAAAATCGGCAATGCCGCTATCGGTGGCGAGAAATTTGCCGTTATCGCCGGGCCATGCTCGGTTGAAACCGAAGCGCAGTTAATGTCCGTGGCCGAAGTGGTGAAAAAGCACGGAGCTGTCGCCCTTCGTGGCGGTGCCTTCAAGCCCCGCACCAGCCGTATGATTTTCAGGGGCTGGGTGAAGATGGGCTGAAACTGCTTAAAAAAGCCAACACCCAACTCGGGCTGCCAACTGTTTCTGAAGTGATGGAAGTCAGCCAGGTTGATTTGCTCGCTGAATATGTCGACTGCCTTCAGATTGGCGCCCGTAATATGCAGAATTATGGGTTGTTAAAGGCTGTGGGTGAAAGTGAAAAACCGGTCTTGTTAAAACGCGGACTTTCCGCCACTATCGAGGAGTTGTTGCTGGCTGCAGAGTACATTTACGATGCCGGCAACCCAAATATCATCCTGTGCGAACGTGGTATCCGCACATACGAGACGGCAACACGCAACACACTCGACCTCAACGCGGTGGCTTACCTGAAACAGCGCAGCCACCTGCCGGTTCTGGTCGACCCCAGCCACGGAACCGGTGTCCGTGAACTGGTTATCCCTCTGTCCCGCGCCGCAGCTGCGGTGGGCGCAGACGGTGTGATTGTAGAAAGTCACCTCAACCCATGTGAGGCACTGTCAGATGGCCACCAGGCCCTGACAGGCGAAATGTTCGCCCAGCTGATGCAGGAATTGAAGCCTTTGTGGAAGCAGCAGGGAGAACGCTGTGAAGAATATAAGCCTGGGACGCGGCGAGCTTGAAGTCCTTAACCTGGACGTGCCTTATGTCGCCGACCCGACCCGACTTTACCACGATGTATGCGGCGACCGACCGCATACCCTTCTGCTAGAGTCAGCGGAGATTGACTCCAAGCAGAACCTGAAAAGCCTGATGCTGGTTGACGCGGCAGTACGCATTATCTGCCGTGGCCGGACCGTTGAACTCCAGGCGCTGACCGGAAACGGCCAGCAGTTGTTGGCGGCTCTGGTTCCGGCGCTTTCCGGCCTGAACTGCAAGAGCGATGCCTCAGCAGAAAAAATTGTGCTGACCTTTGCCGGTGAAGACCGTGCATTGGATGAAGATGAGCGCCTTCGCCAGCCATCCCCTTTTGAGGCACTTCGCCTTGTACAGCAATCCCTGAACCTTGAGGGTCACCCGCGGGAAGCGCTGTTTATTGGCGGCCTGTTTGCCTACGACCTGGTTGCAGAATTTGAACCCCTGCCGCAGGTTGGCAGTGACCAGCGTTGCCCGGACTACCTTTTCTATGTGGCAGAAACTCTGCTTGTCGTTGACCACGAACGCGCCCGTAGTAAATTGCAGGCTACCCTGTTTGGTGGCGATGAAGCCGGAAACCATTACTATGACCTGAGCCGTCGCCTGCAGGCACTGCGCGAGCGCGCCATGTCAGACGAGCCTCTTCCCCCTGCTGAAACGGTTGAAAACATCCAGGCTGTACCGTCGGTCTGCGATGTTGATTTCTGCCAGGCAGTGGTGGATATGAAACGGTACGTGGTAAGCGGCGATGTGTTCCAGGTCGTGCCATCCCGCCGGTTTACCCTCCCTTGCCCTTCTTCTTTGCAAGCATACCGTGAGCTGAAAATCGGCAACCCCAGCCCTTACATGTTCTACCTGCACGATGCGGATTTCACCCTGTTCGGTGCATCGCCGGAAAGTGCTCTGAAATACAGCAAAGACACCAACCAGGTTGAGATTTACCCGATAGCCGGCACCCGCCGTCGCGGTAAAAACCCGGACGGCTCTGTCAATCTGGATCTGGATGCCCGTATCGAGCTGGAACTGCGTAACGACGTTAAGGAAAACGCCGAGCACATGATGCTGGTTGACCTAGCCCGCAACGACGTAGCGCGTATCAGCGAGCCGGGTACCCGCTACGTCGCCGACCTGCTGAAAGTTGACCGCTACAGCCACGTGATGCACCTGGTTTCCCGCGTTGTCGGCCAGCTTCGCAATGATCTTGATGCCCTGCACGCCTACCAGGCCTGCATGAACATGGGCACCCTGACCGGCGCGCCGAAGATCCGTGCCATGCAGCTAATCCGGGAATTCGAGCAACAGCGCCGAGGCAGCTATGGCGGAGCGGTGGGATACCTGACCGGCAAAGGCGATATGGACACCTGTATCGTTATCCGCTCTGCCTACGTTGAAGACGGTGTGGCGCAGGTCCAGGCCGGTGCCGGTGTGGTCTTTGACTCTGACCCGCAGGCGGAAGCTGACGAAACCCGCGGCAAAGCACAGGCCGTTATCACAGCCATAACCCGCGCACATTCCGGTTCAACCCCATCCGAACAGCAGGGAGGCCGGTCATGAACGCTCAAATCGTCCTTATCGACAATTTCGATTCATTTACCTACAACCTGGTCGATCAATTCCGTTCACTGGGTTACCCGGTCACCATCTACCGCAACAGCATCAATGCCGACGCCATTGTGGAAGCTATCAGCAAACTGGCAAACCCGGTTGTGGTGCTGTCACCCGGCCCGGGTGCGCCGTCAGACGCAGGCTGCATGCCGGCACTTATCCAAAAGCTGAAAGGAAAAGTGCCAATGCTTGGGATTTGTCTGGGTCATCAGGCACTGGTTGAGGCTTATGGCGGTGTTGTCGCCGGCGCCGGGGAAATCGTCCACGGCAAGTCCTCCCAAATGTCTCTAGGGGAAGGCGAAAACCGCCACGAAGTGTTTGCCGGACTGCCCAACCCACTTTGTATTGCGCGCTACCACTCGCTGGTTGCTACCAAAGTCACCGACGAGCTGGATGTCATCGCGGATGTCGACGGCCTGGCAATGGCTGTCGTGAACAACAGCGACAAAGTGGTCGGCTACCAGTTCCACCCGGAATCCATCCTCACCACACACGGCGCAGACCTGTTGGTGAATACCATTGACTGGATTTTAAAAACGGGCACCGGGAAAAGCGGGTCCTAGGGTCTAGGAAAGAACAGAAGCGAGAAGCGAGAAGCGAGAAGCGAGAAGCGAGAAGCGAGAAGCGAGAAGCGAGAAGCGAGAAGCGAGAAGCGAGAAGCGAGAAGCGAGAAGCGAGAAGCGACTCTCAGGATGAATAGTTGAATTGAACCGTAAAGCACATTCATCTCATCACTCACCTCTCATTTACTCGCCACTGATTAACGAGGAAGGAGTACAACATGGATGCTATCTTCAACACACTTTATAACGGGCAGTCACTCGACAAGGCGCAGAGCCACGAACTGTTCGATACCATTATCAAAGGCGAGCTGGATCCTATCTTGCTGGCTGCAGCCCTGATAGCACTGAAACTAAAGGGCGAAACGCCGGATGAAATTGCCGGTGCGGCGGAAGCCTTGCTGGCAAACGCCAACCCGTTCCCGACACCGGATTACGACTTCGCTGATATTGTTGGCACCGGTGGCGACGGCCACAACACCATCAATATATCTACCACTGCCGCCTTTGTTGCCGCCGCCTGTGGCGTGAAGGTCGCAAAGCACGGCAACCGAGGAGTGTCGAGCAAGTCCGGCTCTTCCGACTTGCTGGCAGCATTCGGTATTGATCTCGCCATGAATCCGGAAACAGCCCGTGGTGCGCTGGATGACCTGGGAGTCTGTTTCCTGTTCGCCCCCCAGTATCACAGCGGTGTCCGCCACGCGATGCCGGTTCGTCAGACCATGAAAACCCGCACCCTCTTTAACGTTCTTGGCCCGCTGATTAACCCGGCGCGTCCGAAAATTGAGCTGATGGGTGTCTACGACCCGGCCTTGATCCGCCCAATTGCAGAAACCATGGTTTCAATGGGCATGAAACGCGCTGCGGTTGTTCACGGCAGCGGCCTGGACGAAGTGGCTATCCACGGCACGACGCAGGTTGCTGAAATCCGCGATGGCAAGATTGAGGAATATACGCTTTCCCCGGAAGACTTCGGGTTGGAAAGCCACCCGCTTGAAGCCATCAAGGGTGGCGATCCGGAAGAGAACCGCGACATCATTACCAAGATCCTGCAAGGCAATGGCGAACGTGCCCACACTGCCGCTGTTGCAGCCAATGTTGCGCTGCTGCTTCGCCTGTTCGGGCAGGAAGATCTCAAGCAAAACACCCAACAGGCACTGGATGTGATGGCAAGCGGCAAACCGTATTCGCTGGTCGAAGCACTGGCAGCACGAGGTTAAACATGGAAACCGTACTGGCAAAAATCGTTGCAGACAAACGTATCTGGGTTGAGGCCCGAAAACAGGCTCAACCGGCTGAAACTTTTGCAGCATCACTGGTGCCGTCTGACCGCAGCTTTTACGACGCGCTGGCCGGGGACCAACCCAACGGTGGCCGCACCGCTTTCATTCTGGAATGCAAAAAAGCCTCGCCGTCAAAAGGCTTATCCGGGATGACTTCAACCTCGACTACATTGCCGGGGTTTACGGCAAACATGCCAGCGCCATTTCTGTACTGACCGACGAAAAATATTTCCAGGGCAACTTTGATTTCCTGCCGCAGGTTCGCAGCCAGGTTCCCTGCCCGGTTTTGTGCAAAGACTTTATGGTTGATACCTACCAGGTAAAGCTCGCCCGCCATTACGGGGCTGATGCCATCCTCCTGATGCTGTCAGTGCTGAACGATGACGAATACCGCGAGCTGGCAGCAGAAGCGGCAAAGTATGACCTTGGCATTCTGACAGAAGTCAGCAATGAGGAAGAACTGCACCGAGCGGTGGCGCTGGGCGCCAGGGTAGTCGGCATTAACAACCGTAACCTTCGCGATCTGAGCATCGACCTTGATCGTACCAAAGCACTGGCACCCAAACTGCCGGAAGGCACTGTGGTGATTTCGGAATCCGGTATCTATACCCATCAGCAAGTCCGTGACCTTGCCAACGATGCCAAGGGTTTCCTGATTGGCAGCTCCCTGATGGCTGAGGACGATCTGGAACTCGCTGTACGCGGCGTGTTGTATGGGCAAAACAAGGTATGCGGCCTGACACGTGCAGAAGATGCCAAAGCCGTTTACGACGCCAACGCTGTGTACGGCGGGTTGATTTTCGTCGAAGCTCCCCGCGGTATGTCGATGAGGCCAAGGCAAAAGCCGTCATCGAGGGTGCGCCACTGCGCTATGTTGGTGTGTTCCGCAACCAGCCTGCTGATGATGTGGCAGCCATTGCAACCCAGCTTGGCCTTGCAGCAGTCCAGCTTCACGGCGACGAAAACGATGCCTATATCAATGAACTCAGGCCATTGCTGCCGGAAGCCTGCCAAATCTGGAAAGCCCACGGTGTCAGCAACAGTGCGCCAGAGCTGGACAATTTCAGCGCCGACCGCCATTTGGTCGACAGCAAGGTCGGGGCGCAGAGCGGCGGAACGGGCCAGACATTCGATTGGTCGCTGCTCAGTGATGACGCCCGCAGCAAGGTGATGCTGGCCGGCGGCCTGTCACCTGAAAATGCCGGTGAGGCGTCCAGCCTTGGCTGTATTGGGCTCGATTTCAACTCCGGGGTGGAAAGCGCGCCGGGTGTAAAAGATTCACACAAGATTCAGGCTGCAATGGCTGCAGTCCGCGATTATTAAGGGAAGAAGATGAGTAAGTTAGACCCCTATTTCGGCGAGTATGGCGGGCAGTTTGTCCCGCAGATTCTGGTCCCGGCGCTCGACCAACTGGAAGACGCCTTTATCGAAGCGCAGGAAGATCCGGCATTCAAGAAAGAGTTTATGGAACTGCTGACAGAATATGCCGGCCGCCCAACTGCGTTAACCCTTTGCCAGAACCTGACCAAAGGCACCAAAACCAAGCTCTATCTCAAGCGTGAAGACCTGCTCCACGGTGGCGCGCACAAAACCAACCAGGTACTTGGCCAGGCGCTGCTTGCCAAGCGGATGGGCAAAAATGAAATCATCGCTGAAACCGGCGCCGGGCAGCACGGCGTAGCAACCGCCCTTGCCTGCGCGCTGCTTGATCTGAAATGCCGCGTTTACATGGGTGCCAAAGACGTTGAACGCCAGAGCCCGAACGTATTCCGCATGCGCCTGATGGGTGCTGAGGTGATTCCAGTACACTCCGGTTCTGCCACCCTGAAAGATGCCTGCAATGAAGCCCTGCGCGACTGGACCGGAAGTTATGACCGCGCCCACTATTTGCTGGGTACTGCCGCCGGGCCTCACCCGTTCCCGACCATTGTGCGTGAATTCCAGCGAATTATCGGCGAAGAAACCAAACGCCAGATCCAGGAAAAAGAAGGCCGCCTGCCGGATGCCGTTATCGCCTGTGTCGGCGGCGGATCAAACGCTATTGGCATGTTCGCTGACTTTATTGATGACACCGATGTTGGCCTTATCGGCGTTGAGCCAGCCGGGCTGGGTATCGACACAGCTCAACACGGCGCACCACTCAAGCACGGTAAAACCGGTATTTTCTTCGGGATGAAAGCCCCGCTGATGCAGGACACTTTCGGTCAGGTGGAAGAATCCTACTCGGTTTCCGCTGGTCTGGACTTCCCGTCTGTCGGCCCGCAGCACGCCCACCTGAACGCAACCGGCCGCGCACAATATGGGCTATTACAGACGACGAAGCGCTGGATGCGTTCCAGGATCTCGCCCGCCACGAAGGCATTATCCCGGCATTGGAGTCTGCCCACGCACTGGCTTACGCTCTGAAGATGGCAAAAGAGAACCCGGAAAAAGAGCAATTGCTGGTGGTAAACCTGTCTGGCCGCGGTGACAAAGATATCTTCACCGTCCACGATATTCTGAAAGACAAAGGAGTGATCTGATGGCTGCCTTCTCTCAACGTTATGAGGCAATGTTCGAGCGCCTGGATGCCAAAGGTGAAGGTGCATTTGTCCCGTTTGTCACCATCGGCGATCCAAACCCTGAACTGTCCCTGCAAATCATCAATACATTGGTGGAAAACGGCGCGGATGCCTGGAACTTGGCTTCCCGTTTTCTGACCCCCTTGCAGACGGCCCGACCATTCAGGGAGCCAACCTGCGTTCGCTTCACAGCGGCACGACACCGGATACTTGCTTTGATATCCTCGCCAAGGTACGCGAAACCTACCCGGATATCCCTGTTGGCCTGCTGATTTACGCGAACCTGGTTTATGCCCGTGGCATTGACGATTTCTTCTCCCGCTGCGCCGGAGCCGGTGTGGATTCCGTGCTGATTGCCGATGTGCCAATTGGTGAAGCAAGGGAGTTTCGCGATGCTGCCAGCGCACACGGCATTCACTCCATCTACATCGCCCCGCCAAATGCCAATGAAGAAACCATGAAAGCCATCGCTGAAAACGGCAGCGGCTACACCTATCTGGTTTCACGCGCAGGCGTCACCGGTGCAGAAACCAAAGCCGGAAAACCTATCGGCGATCTGCTGGAAGGCCTTAAAAAATATAATGCCCCTCCCCCACTTCTCGGCTTTGGTATTTCTGAACCGTCACAGGTTAGGGAAGCCATACAATCCGGTGCAGCAGGTGCAATCTCCGGCTCTGCCGTGGTGAAAATCATCGAGCAGAATCACGAGCAACCTGAGTTGATGCTGAAGAAGCTTGGGGAGTTTGTTGAGGGGATGAAAGGCGGCAGTGCTTTTTGAGATCTTTGTATTTATAGTGCCACCTAGTCTGGTGGCACTTATTAAAGATATGAAGTCAATTAGTCTTACCAGTTACCATTTTCGCGTAATTCTTCCCTAACATCTTCGACTAAAGAAACTAATTGGCTTAATGATTCAGTCAATTCACTGTGATTGTTATTTTTTGAATAGTTCAATATCTTTAAATTCATTGATTCTTCTATCACATTTTGATGCTCTGAATGTAAAATGCCTCTTGGCATTAACATAAAATGTGGACGGTAGCTGTTATGTTTGAAAAATGCATCCTCTAATAAAAGGCGTATATCAGGATCATTGACTCCGCATCCTATGAAAATAAACGTATGCGTTAGCGATAATGCTTCTAATATTTCGTAAAAGTGTCTATTATTGGTTCTAGCCTTAGCATATTCATTTCGTGTAAATATCAATTTTTCAGGTGAATCTATACTACCATGTGCTTTAATTATCAAACGTCCATCTTCACGAATTGCCGACTGAATATCATTATCATACTGATATTTGACGACGGTTGAACCATTAGTTTGAGAAAGAGCATATGTTTCGTATATTTTATCAAAATTGGGAGTAATGGTTAACCTAGAGTCTAACTTAAATAGTTCCTCATGTATTTTTGCTGCTTTATAACTAGGTGTTAGAAATTCCTCCCTTATAATCCTTACAAATCTGTCTCGGCCTAACCTTGATTTAATCAACTCACAAGCAGTTAGATAATCATTTTCTTTCAAGAGTTTATTAATGTGATTTTTAGGGTTATCCATCCTTTCCATCATGTAATTAAGAAGATCCCACCATGTTCTTGGTCGTTTCCCTTGCGCATTACAGCTGTTCATAGAAACACCAGAACCAATGTAAATCACACACTTTCTTCTTGCAATATCGGAGACAAGATCATCAGGCCATTCAATCATGATAATTCTCAATATGGCTAATTAGATTGCTCGCGATTTTGTGGAAAATCTTTTTGGATTCTTTAACCATCGCAAAATGTGCGCCAACAACTCCATCATTTGACTTCAGATTAAATATTGGACAATTGGCTGACTGAGACAAAGGGACCAAGCTATGTAAATTCTGTATCTCGCCTAATTTAAAATCTTCAACCTGTATTGCTATTTCATCTAGTAAGTGTTTGCTAATAGCACTAGGTATCTTCTTATTGATTTTCTCATAAGCATTAACAGGTCGTTTTGAGCCTGAAACTGTTTTGGCTGTATATTGCTGTACAACATAACCTAGAAACTTTAGGTTCCAATTCACATCACAACCATCAATTCGAAAATTTTCATCTTCTTGCTCTTCATAGAAACTCAAACTTCTTGTGATAGATTTTTTCCAATTACTTAAAGATATGGATATATTTTCTATTGCTGACAAACTAAACAAATCCACACTCATTGGAACAATATAATAATCAGATGCAATTAGTATAGAACGATTAAGTGCACCTAGAGATGGACCAACATCGAAAAATATGTAGTCATAATCATATTTATATTTGCTTATCAAATCTTTCATTACAAAAGTTGTTTGAAGACCTCTTTCATCACCGGCAATAGCGACTTCCAATCAGCTGCCAATAGGTCTTCACTTAATGCCAATCTTGGATCACCAGGTATCAAATCAAAACAGAATCGTGGCGCTGTAATTGGTGATATGGCATCAGGTAAGTAGCCTTTGCCTTTTTTCAACGGCTGAATGAATGTATCAATAGTTTCCCGTTTTATTTTCGAAAATAAGTCATCAACGCTCGCTCCATCTATACAATATGTTGTTGTGTTACATTGAGGATCTGCATCAATCACTAATACCTTTTTTTGGAATTCAATTGATAGTATGGATGCAATGTTACAGAGGAGCGTGGTCTTTCCAACACCGCCCTTATTGTTAAAAAATACTATGCTCTTCATTTCTCACCCTAGGCAACTCAAAATATAAACTTGATATTGTTAAAATACTCGCAATGCAAAATGATACTATAAAGCTAACATTTAATTCAATATATATCGTAGGAAATGAAGTTAAAAAACATTCATTTACATGTAAAGAATTGACACCCACTTACTAATGACATCTATCTGATGAATATTTTCAAAGCAAAAATAGATCCATGAATTGAACAACTCAAAAAGAAGTTATTATTTAATTAAACACCTTCCAAACCTGAATGAAAAATAAACTATTTCTAGAAATTAAGACAATTAAATGAGAAAGCACCCTTAAATTCCGAATTCCACAATTATATTTATTTTTACACTAGACGAGCATCAAATTACCTGTTTATATTGAGATATTGGAAGTTGCTTGACGAGTTAAGTACAAACCAACTTACTACTTCTGAGTAGGAATTTAAGATAACCATCATGATCAACCCCAAAGACTTCTGGAACAAAAACGCGCCGGGCTATACCAAGCGGCCGGTCAGGAATGAAGCGGATTACCAGAAAAAGCTGGCGATGACGCGGGCGTACTTCCAGCCTGACTGGGAGGTATTGGAGTTTGCGTGCGGGACAGGGACAACAGCGATCCACCACTCCTCCCATGTGAAGCATATCGTTGCAACCGACTTATCTGACGCCATGCTGGAGATCGCCCGGAAAAAGGCTGATGATACCGGCATGCAAAATATCAGCTTTCAGCAAGGGACGTTGGAGACTCTGCCTCTTAAGCCGGAAAGCTTTAACGCTGTACTTGGGCTGAATATTCTTCACCTTCTGGAGGATATTGAGGGAACATCAGAAAAAGTATACAGCCTGCTAAAGCCGGGCGGCATTTTTGTATCCAGCACTGCGCTTGTTGGTAACCTCAACGTCTTCTTCCGCCTCTTTATCAAAGTGATGCAATGGACAGGTAAAGCGCCTTATGTGAATAGGTTCAGCAAGCCGGAGTTGGTGTCCGCCCTTACCAACGCTGGGTTTACCATTGAACAGGAATGGCAGCCGGGAAAAGACTCGGTATTTATTGTGGCAAGAAAGCCGGCAGCCTAACCGACGGCACAGCACCATCGTTTTTTTACGAAGATCCAAAACTCGAATCCAATTAGCCGCAGTTGAAAATCACAACTATCAAATTTATCCGCATCTGAATACCGAAACGGATTTATCCTGTCTTTCAGAAATTGATGACACGTATTTCAAATTCATTTTATATAGAAAAGAAAATTTTACTCATAATACATATTTATAAGCAGAGCAAAAAATAGTGAAATGGGTTTAATTATTGACTCTTTAGCAATTGATGTTCTCATTGATATTTACCTATAATGCAATCAAACAAATAACATTATTTTTATAATAACAATAATCATATTGTTTCTTATTTATTTTAATTCTGCTCTTTTTACAAGGTTATTTATAAGCATCTATATGACATTTAATTTCATATAACATTCAAGGATGAATCACGGTGCATAAAAACGGTTTCACTTTAATAGAGCTTGTCGTTGTCATTGTCATTTTGGGTATACTTTCTGTAACTGCGGCACCCAAGTTTTTGGATTTTTCCAAAGATGCACATATTTCTGCTGTATCAGGAACGGGTGGTGCGTTCAGATCTGCGGTGGGATTAGCCTTTGCCAAAGCACAGGTGGTAAACGGCGGTGGGCCTATCGATGACCTACAAATGTATGGTTCAGATGCCTCAGGGCAAATCGATATCAATCAATGGGGATACCCGGCTCAACAGTACAACGGTGCAAATGAAAGCAGCCCAAGGCTGAACAACGTTGACGACTGCCAGTCTGTCTGGAATGCACTTTATGCTGATGCACCCAGCGTTTCGGAATCTTCAAATAAAAGCGACTCGCTCTATCAGGCTGTATATATTTCTCCCGACCAATGTACATTTCGATATAACCCTCTCCCTACTTTGAATATTTACTACGACTCAAGAAATGGAAACGTGGCAATTGATACGGATACCAGTAGTTAGTTGCCGGTTTAAATTCATCCATAATCAAAATACTTATTCTTGAGCTAAAACCAAAAAACCGGACATAACGTCCGGTTTTAAATCCATCCGATGCTTACGCGGGTTGAGGAACTACCCGAACCAGCGGTTTGTCATTAATCGGCAAATGAAGCAGCGCCGCAACAACGGCCAATACAACGGTCGCCCACCAGATTGGAGTATAAGAACCGTAGTAATCGTAAATTCGGCCACCAGCATGCGCCCATGAAACTGCCTATCTGGTGGGTGAAAAATACCAACCCATAAAGGGTAGACATGTACCGGGGGCCGAAAATCTGGCGTACCAGACCTGAGGTTAACGGCACTGTACCCAACCAGCAAAAACCGATGGCTGCACCGAATACCGTCGCTGTTTCGGTCGTCAGTGGCAACAAGACAAACAATGAAAGGACGACTGCCCGCATCAGGTAAAGGCTGGTCATCACGTAACGCTTGTTGAATTTGTCGCCCATCAATCCCCAGAAATAAGAGCCGAAGATATTGAAAATACCCACATAGGCGAGCGCCATTGCTGCCGTATTACCCGGCAGCCCTTTGTCGGCGATATAGCTTGGCAGGTGCGTGGCAATGAACATCACCTGAAAGCCGCAAACAAAAAATCCGGCATGAATAAACCAATAACCACGGTGACGGAATGCTTTCCTTAAGGCATCGCGCAACGTCTGGGATTCATCTGCGGCGTTTGTTGCAGCCGCACTTTTGCCGGTTTTCATAAAGGCTGAAAACGCCAGCATCACCGCGCATACCATCGCAAACACCTGCATGGCTGTCTGCCAGTCAAAGTTTGCCAGCAGTGCCTGCGCTCCGGGGATAACGGCAAACATACCGAACGAGCCAGCAGCCGTTGTCAGGCCAAATGCCTTAGCTGTGTGTTCGGCAGGTACCACTTTGGCAACTGCACCCAAAATGATGACGTAGCTGGTCGCGCTCAGGCCAAGCCCCACCAGCACACCGATGGAGAGGTAGAGCATTCCAGCATCTGTAGCAACAGAGGTAAGATAGAGGCCCATTGCATACGCCATCCCCCCAAGCGCAATAATCCGTCGCGCCCCAAAACGGTCAGCAGCCATGCCAATAAAAGGTTGGAAAGCGCCAAACATAAGATTTTGCAAGGCAATGGCTAAACTGAAAAACTCACGTCCGGTGTTGAACGTCTCACTGATTGGCATCATGAAAATGCCGAAAGATTGCCTGATACCCAAACTGATTATCAGAATCCCTATCCCAAGCCATACCAACGGTGGGAAACGGAAAATACTCATTCAATACCCTTTTTAATGTGTTGTGTCTGAAGCGAAACGTTAATGCCCGTGCATACTGTGATCAGCGTTTTGCTGGTGACACCCTCCGTCTACAGCATGCTTTGAAAGCGCCTGCTGCAGGGGCTCACAGTGGTGAACGACAAACAACGTCACGCCCAGCAAGAGCAACCAGCGCGCCAGTTGCGCCGTCAGTGATTGTGAAAACATGGCTGCCTCAGATGAAGAAAGCGGCGTAGATTAGGGGTTTGAGTGATATGAATCAAATGAATTTGAATCATAAAATCCATGCGTCTTGTGCAACTGGGAAACAGGAACAGAAAAAAGTTGGCGAGACTTAACAAATGATAATGAGGCTCCTGCCCGCCCCCGGTAACGTTGACGTTGAATACACGACGAGGGAGGTAGCTCTTAATGGAACTTATCGCACGCTATCAGCAAGGGGCTGTAGGCAAAGTCACGAATTGGTTGTTGGGTGGCATTGTTGTTTTGGGGAGTGTTATTGCGTTTTTTACCTATAACACAGAGACCGACATAGACAATCACACCAACTATGTTCTGGCCGTCAGTGGTCAGCAACCTGCCCCTCTTTATGAGCCCGCAGAGATCACCTCCCTTCCAGCACCGGTCCAGCGCTATTTCCGATATACCTTTAACGGGACACCCAAGCCTTACGCTGCTGTAGAGATGACAATGGAAGGTGATTTTCGTCGCCCACAAAACGAGGGGTTTGCGTTTACCACTGCGGAGCAGACCGCCGCAATTAACCGTCCGGCCTTTGTGTTTTCCGCGACAACACCCATTATCCCCGGTGTATGGGCAAGGGCTTACGATGCCTTTTACGACGGACAGATGGAAATGAAGGCTAAAATCCTTTCAACACTAACTGTGGTTGATGAAAGAGAAACACCCGTGCTGAACCAAATTTCACTAAGGCGCTGGCTGCTGGAAGCCCCCCTCTACCCGGCCTCCCTTCTTCCGGGCGGGCCGGTGACATGGGAAGCGATTGACCAATACCGTGCACGGGCCACGGTCAGTCATGGTGGAATGGAAGCATCCATGGTCGCTACCTTCCGTGAGGACGGAAGCCTTGAATCTTTCGCTGCAGAGGAAGACGGGGATCTCAACACCCCCTATCACGGCTCCGGAGAACACGTTCTCAGGGAAGACTACCGATTGGTTAACGGCATGATGATTCCGCACCGATTTGTGATTTCCAGAATGGCCGCCAATAAGATTTACCCGTTCTGGAAAGGCGGAATTGTGGAGATTTCCTTCAGATAGAACGCTTTTGCCCAGGAACCTCACTGGTATTGAGGTTCCTGTGTCTTACACAGAGGAAACTGTCATATTTGCAATCTTCATTTCCCTCTTTCATGACCATCTCAGCTTTATTCAAATAGCACTTATCTCTCTGTAATAGCGTTAATCCCGGGCGGTTGACCAACTGCCTTGCAGGATTTTCCACATACACAGGAGTGCATTCCGTGAAAACAGTAAACACAAGGTTCCAACCTATCCTCCTTGCCGCATCCTTCTTATTGGTTCCCTTCCATTCAATAGCAGCCGGAGGTGGGACGACGTACCTGAATTCTCACGCGGTTGTTGTTGATGCCCGTATTACAGGCGATGAATTGACTGAGGAGAACAACGGGAAAATCAAAGTTGTTGAATACAACTACGCCGAGATTAACTACAACTACTCTTTCGATACCAGCACCCACACGTTTACTGCCCCCGAAAAAGGCTTTTACAGCATTGAAGCCAGTTACGCTCAACGGGCATGTGGTTTTAAATACCTTTTGCGAATTGGTATTTCTGTACCAAACGCGCCGGCACCGGGCGGGAATAATGCTATCGGTCCTGTCACCTTTGCCAATATTGATACCGGCTGCGCAATTCCCGGCATCGCTTCAGTAGACACCATCATGCACCTCGAACAGGGCGACACGATTTTTATTCAGGGTCGTTACCAACGCGCCCCTTATGATGTGTCCCCCTGGAATTACCGGAACGAATACCAAAACAGGTTACTGATCACCTACCTGGGATGCCCGTCTTTATAACCCCGAGAGCCGCGTCGCGGGCTCTTTTTTGCCCGGATAATTAAGTCCGGTTAAATGCCAGTAACTGCTCAACAAAAACCTTCACCGGCATAGACATCTCGCGGGCGTGAGGTGAATGATGGAAAGTGGCCTTTTTGTATCGACATCATTTAACTTGACCCGTTTGAGCGTCCCTTTCTCCACCTCTTCTTTTACCGTTGCATGGGGAACGATAGAAACTCCAACCCCGGCTTCAACAGACTTTTTCAAGGTGTACACGTTGTTGTGGGTCATCCTCACATCAACATAAACATCTTTTTTCTCAAGCAGGTTATCAATCGCTTCACGGGTGGGAATTCCCTCCCCGAATGCAATAAAAGGCTCGTTATCAATCATATGGAGCGGGATTGATTTTTTTTGGCTCAGCCGGTGGCGGACACCCACTATCAGGCACAACTCGTCTTCCGCATAAGGAAGAATCTCTATCCGGGGCATATTTTGCGGATAAGCAACAATGCCAATATCTATCTTCTCTTTTTTTATTTCTTCATAAATATCTTCACTGTGCTTGTATTCAAGATGTACACAAACCTTGGGAAAAGACTTCATAAATGAAGCAAGGAAATCCCCTATTTCATACATGCCAACGCTATGAATTGCAGCCACACGAATGTGTCCTTCCAACACCCCTTGCTTGTAATTGGACCTGACCTTGATGTTCTCACATAACCGCAGGATCTCTTTGACATCTTCCAGAATCAGCAAGCCTTCCGGCGTCAGTTGTGTTGTCTGCGACGTGCGTGAAACCAGTTGTTGGCCGAGCGTTTCTTCCAGTTTTTTAATATGGACACTGACAGCCGGTTGGCTGATATGGTTTAACTTGGCAACTTTTACAAAGCTTAATTCTCTGGCTAATTCATTGAAAAGTTTAAGTTGAGTCAGATTCATAGCGATAACTAATAATTATGTTACTTATATATTTATAACATTTAAGTTACAGCAAATGTTAATGCATAATATTTCCATCACATCACAGATCTTATTTATAAGACATTTTTCAGCTATCCCATTTTAAATCCGATGGGTGTTCACTTCCGGATACTCTGCAGGGAGAACAGATTATGAGTCAAACCACCCAGATACCCGAATCAAACAACATTCAGCTCCCTACACTCAGTAAAAACAATTCACCCGTAACTTTTGATCTTAATGCCAAAAACGCCGGCCTTCGCTGGAACGCGGACGGAAAATATCCGTACAAAAAGAAAATGGATGTCCTTGAATACGAGAGACATAAACACGAACTTCAAATTGAACTACTGAAAATGCAGGGGTGGGTGAAAGAGACAAACCAGCGCATTGTCATTCTGTTTGAAGGGCGCGACGCAGCCGGGAAAGGCGGCACCATCAAACGGTTTATGGAGCACCTCAACCCGCGTGGCGCTCACGTTATCGCCCTGGAAAGCCCAATGCCCGGGAGCGTAATCAGTGGTACTTCCAGCGCTATATTGAACACCTCCCAACCAAGGGGGAAATCATCCTCTTTGACCGTTCCTGGTATAACCGGGCAGGGGTTGAAAAAGTAATGGGCTTTTGTGATGACAATGAATATCTGGAGTTTCTCCGCCAAACTCCGGAGCTGGAAAGAATGCTCACCAATAGCGGTATCAAGCTATTTAAATACTGGTTTTCTGTAAGCCGGGAGGAGCAGTTCCGCCGCTTCAAATCCCGCCAGAATGACCCTCTCAAACAGTGGAAACTCAGCCCTGTGGATATGGCTTCTCTCTCCAAATGGGATGACTACACCAAAGCCAAGAAGGCCATGATGTTCCATACCAATACCAAGGATGCGCCCTGGACGGTCATTCTTTCAGACGATAAAAAGCGGGGAAGAATCAACTGTATGCGCCACTTTTTAAGCCAGTTGGATTACCCGGGTAAAGACCATGATGCTGTCGATAAGGTTGATCGACAGGTTGTCAGAGCACCATAGCGGCAACCGCAAAACATAACCCACAACCAAAGTCTCAGTGCAAGGAGGAAGTGATGACAAAAAGCAAACTCGAAAAGCTCCAGCGGATCATAGAAAAAAGCCAACAGGAAGTTGAAAAGACTGCTGAAATTGCCAATGCCGCTGTGGAAAGCGCCAAAATAGCGATGGAAAAAGCAGAAAAGGCCGAGAGTGCTGCCAACAAAGCAAAACAAAAGCTCAAAGAGGCGAGAAAAAAACTAAAAGAAGCGAGAACAATTCAAGTTGCGGAAAAGAACGCCTCCAAAAAATCAGCAATAAAAAAAGCCCGGAAGATCAGCAAAAAAGAGAAAAAATAACTATCAAAGAGGCCGTTTCTGAGGCCTCTTATATTTCCTTCGACACCAGTAAATCCATCCATCTTGACTCTCAACCGAAGCACGTTGATAGTAAATTCCTGCGCACGCTTCACGGATTTACAATGACCATAAGACCTCTGAGACTCGAAGATCTCTCCGAAGCCAGTGACGTCTGTGTCACGTCGTTTATGGCATCGGTTGCACCTATCTGACGCAACTGGGTATCAGTTCTTTTCTCGCCATTGCCTCAGAGCAGAATATCTGGAACCGTATGACCGCCGGGAATAAGGTGCTGGTGTACGAGGACAACGGAAAGTTACTCGGTATTGCAGAACTCAAGGAAGGACGGCACATTGCCTCTTTGTTTGTATTACCCGGCTATCAGGGTAAAGGTATTGGACGACAACTGATCACTGCCATTCTCGAGCAGGCAACGGAAACCACAATCACGGTAAGCGCATCCCTAACATCAATCGGTGCGTATGAAGCCTTCGGTTTTGTCTGCTCCGGCGCGCCGGAGGAAAAAGCCGGCCTCAAATTTCAGCCCATGAAAAAGCAACGCTATCCTGATAAATAATCACACAAAGAAAAATATACTCGCTTACCTCGTCACTTATTCCTGCAGGTCATTGTCTCAACTGCATGACAAAACTATTCCAAATTTAAACTTACCCTTTTCAATGAAGGGAATATTTCAAAGATGGAAAACATGTCCTGGCACAAGTAAAGACAAACCAGACAGATGAAACTGTTCCGTGCTCTTTACTGAATCGCTACAGCGCACCAAATATGAAAACTTCTCTTAAAAAGCGGAAAATCTTAATTCAACACAGATGTTCGCCCATGCCTGACCAATACTTTTCACGCCTCAAATTCATACAACCAAAAGGAAAATGAGATGAAGGAAGTGACTGAGGAAACGCTGGCATTGGCAAAATCTATTGGCAGTGAAATTGATGAAGCGCTGAACGCTCATCAGGCGCCGGAAAATATGGGCAAGGATATTATGGATTTAACGCCGGACAGCTTCAGGCAACGTCTGACCAATGTGCCGGTAGAAGAGCTTCAGGAAGACGTGTCCCGGGAATATAGCGCCAAAAATGCCCCCCTGATGAAAAG
Organism: Photobacterium sp. JCM 19050; assembly: GCA_001310455.1. Taxonomy (GTDB): domain Bacteria; phylum Pseudomonadota; class Gammaproteobacteria; order Enterobacterales; family Vibrionaceae; genus Parasalinivibrio. The sequence goes on along the minus strand of BAXG01000011.1, from coordinate 65,234 downwards.
CAAATTCAGTTGCGCAGCCTGCACTACTCTCACTTATGCTGGCATTGTGGCGGCTGTCGGAGCGACCGTCATTGTCTCCGGTGGTATGTCCATCGCAGCCGTACTGGCTGCATCAGGATATTCGGTGGCGGGCCTGGCAACCATCATTTCCGCCATGACAGGAGTCAGTGTCGGTGCGGTCACGGCCATGTTGTCTGTAAGCGGTGTGACTCTGAGCGTGCTCGTGATTGGCCTTTGCGAAAAAATGGGAAAATGCTGAGTACCGAAATACATAGGTAAGTCGGGCATCGCTTTGCTCCGGTTTGGGCGGGGACTGTGATACAGTGCTCGCCCGATTGCCTTTAAGCCCCCAAGAGACCCATTAGATGTCAGGAAACCAGCCTAATAACCCGCTGCATGGCGTTAAGCTAGAACAAATTGTCACCGAGCTTTCAGAACATTTCGGCTGGCAGGGACTGGCTGACCGCATCGCAATCAATTGCTTTCGCAGCGACCCGTCTGTGAAATCGAGCCTGAAATTTCTCCGAAAAACCCAATGGGCCCGTGACAAAGTTGAAGCACTGTATCTGGAAACCTTCTTCGGAACCGCTCAGAAACCAGTAAGAAAACAAGCCCCGCAACGCACGGAAAACACGACAAAAATCGATCCGTGGAAGAACCTCAGAAAGTCCTGAGCCAGGCTGTTTCTGTCCACCGTTTCACATCAGAATCACCAGCAGTTGCCCCAGCTTACTGTTGGTTTTTTCCCGGATTCAGAAAAAAGACAGCCCCACACCGACAGCATTGTCATAGTGGTTGTAATCTGATGCACCTTCCCCAACTTACCCTCAATCCCCCAAATCCCCGTTATTCGCGGTTCAAAAGCAACAGCTTAGTTTCCGTATCTAAAAGAACACACGTCATCATGAGGGCTAACGTTCTGACATAGCCAGATTTACACCTAACCCGGCAAATGCCGCTGCAAACGTTTTTTTCATCCGCCGTTGTACACGCTCAGATCGCATCACGGCATTTCTGAACCCGCTGGCCAGCATGCCGTATCCCAGAAAAACCACAAAGGTCATCAACATAAACACGCTACTCAACACCATCATTTCCATTACCGGCGTTAAGCTTGCGGGTGAAATAAACTGAGGCAGGAAGGCAAGGAAGAAAATGGACAGCTTGGGATTGAGCACATTGGCGAGCATCGCCCTGATCGCAATTCGCCAGCCCTCGCCGGATTCGGTGTCACCATCAAAGGAAAAGCCCTGGTTGTCTTTCCACATTACAACCGCCAGGTAAAACAGGTAAAGCACCCCAAGATATTTCAGCGTTGTAAACGCTACCGCGCTGACATGCAACAAAGCGGCTAATCCAAAGATACTCGCAACAAGGTGAGGAACGATTCCTGCCGTGCAGCCCAGAGCAGCATAAAACGCAGCACTCCTTCCCTGAATCAACGCATAGGTAACTGTAAAGATAACGCCTGTACCCGGAATAAGAACAACAACGAGGGCGGTCAACAAAAACTCCATGGTGAGCATAGCATTCCTCCGTGATAGCAAATCCTGCCGGTAGTGGCCTTTCTAAAGACTGTCAGAATTTGCCGTAGGTTGGAATCCCTGTTGCCGACTCACACTTAACATCGTGCAGATACTGGTTGCCCTTTCTACTTTTGACACAAAAAGGCGGCCCATGTATCAGGCCGCCGTGTCTTCCTAGCCAATTTGGTGAGGATTACAGCTCGTTCAACAAGCTTGGGAACGAGTTGATGGCATATTCAACCTGCCACGCGAGCAATTGGAGCGTATCTTCCGTCCAATCGATATAGAACGACGCACGAAAAGAATTGATATCATTATCAATGCTGTCGTAATCACTGGTGTTATTTCGGTAGATTGGTTGTGCCAGGAACTGGAGCTCTTCCTTAATCGAGATAGTGAAGTGCCGGGTCAGGCCGGTATCAGCAAGTGGGAATGGGTTAAAACGGTCTGCTGACAGGTAGAAAATGTCACCGTATTGCTTGGAATCCACACCCAACGTATCGGCGTCTTGCTGGAAGTCCAGATCAGAGACCATTTCCCCTTCCAGGTTGTAATTTACCAGTCCTTCGGCGTTGCCTCTCCAGGCACTTCTTGCTTGGCCGTCTGCTGCAAGTGCATCTTTGATTTTACCAAGTACCGCGTTACCCACACCTGATGCATCAAATACAGTGGCATCTTCTCCGGTACGCAACGCCGCAACCGTCGCGAGGCCACCGCCGAGACTGTGGCCGGTGAAATGGATATTGTAGCTGCTGTAACGGTTCGCCAGATCGGCTGAATCACCAATCGCACTTTGGTACTGAGCCGGCACTTCGCCTTCAGCCATAATACCGTTGTTAACCCAATCGTCAGTTCCCAATTCGCTGCCACGGAACGCAATTACGGCATCGTTTCCTTTGGTATAAACCGCAAGGTAATAACCAGTTGACGCATTACTGATGGTTTCTTCACGCGACCACCCGCGAGGTGCACCGGACCCTTTGTAAACATTTTCTGAGAACTCAAGGTAAAAAAGCGCATCACCCGCCTGATTTACAGAGGGTGGCTGGTGAGTTTTGTACGTAGTACCCGTCGGGTTTGCCGTATTGGTCATATTAGGATTCAGAATTGAATCCACGTAAGAACCGATATTTCCCAACTCTTCAGCAGTGGTAGCCGAAGCTGTTTGCACAGAGAAGCCCAAACACAGGGCGAGTGAGTAAGCGGATATATTTTTCATTTTACTTATCCTTGTAATAATAAAAACACGTCGTACTGGGTAATAGTGATACTCCTGGTATCACTTTAAAGTGTATTAGAGTAACAAATAGTCTCAATAAAAAACCAGTCACTTATGCAGGCGGATGTTTTGGGGATTCAGGATAATTAACAAGCCTACATTGTTATTAACTTGTTAAATCCCAAGAGATTTGAGAAGTGACGAAGAATGTAATCAGTCTCTTCATTAGATGCTACGAATGTAATCAAATGTGAGACAGCTCTGATATTTGAATGACAAAATCATCAATTACGACACAATATTCATGATGAGCATATGGCCAGTAAAATAATCAGAAACGCAGGCAATATCAGACAAAATAGAAAACCTCCCGGCAAATAAACTGCCGAGAGGTTTTTATTTTGCAGAATTAGAGAGCGTTTAAATCAAAGAGACTGACGACGACGATAGAACGCAAATCCCAACAGACCTGCACCAAACAATGCAATGGTTGCTGGCTCTGGTACCGCAGTAATCTTCAAGCGGAAATCAACATTTGAAGTCTGGCCTTCCAGCGTCTGAACACCACGACATCCTGTAGCCACACCCGCAGCAGTACACGTATCATCCGGCAGCAAAATCAGGTTAGGGTCAATGATTGACGCTTCGTAGTTGGTGCCCATGTAAGTAAAGTTTTTAACAAAGTCTGTAGATGTCAGCACAAAGATATCGTCACAAGTAGAACCTGCTGGGAATCCACACGGTGCTGCGTTGGGGGTTTCAGAAAAGCTGAAAGAAAAGTCCTGCGTGATTGGTGCCAAAACGCCACCTGCCGGATCAATCGCATTCAACACTACAGAAAACGAAAGAACACCGGTATTGAGAATTGAAAATGCACTTGAGATGGCATTGTTAAAGTGAGTCACTGTGCCCACTGTTTCAAGAGCACCGTTGGTAAATACCGAACCACCTGCTGGCGAACCCGTTATTCCAAGCGCACTGCGGCTCTGATTTGCAGGAAGCCCAGTTTGAGTGTGGTCACCACCAGCAGCCCCCCAACTCAACAGAGATGCGGTATTAGTCTGCGTACCGCTCCCTGCCGTAAAGGTCGTCTGAGTGGTATCCCATTGCAGCGTTGAGTTGTATCCCCACTCGGTAACAAAGGTTGCATTAGCCACACCGGATACAAAGAATGCAGTGGCAGCAAACACGGACAACAAAAACTTATTCATTTTAGAGGCTCCTTTTGTTCATCCAGAACTGAATTGCACTAGGTCGCGTTTCATACCAAGCAATTTGTGTTCCCTCTAAATAAGCTATTCATAAAGCAACGTTTTTCTATGAAACAAAATTCACCCTGTAAAAAATGCTGACATCTCTCCGTTACTTTTTCACTGGGCTTTTTCCGCCAACATCTTCTGAAATGGTTTCGCCACTACTTTTAAATTTTTATTTTCAATTAGTTAATCAATATGGGTGGCTAAACTCACGCTGCAAAATTGCCATTAAATTTCCTGACACTGGGAAGCAGTATTGTCTCAATGACTTAATGAATATTGCCGCATAAAATAGAGAAGCGAATGACTGAATAAGCGGACAATGACGCTAAAGAGACAAACTAATAGGTGGGAGTTTTGAACCTTTAATGAGGGCGACAGGTTGTTGCAAATTAGAGCGAGGTATATCTTGCGCAGGTGTCACGCCAAATAAACATTCACGCATATTATGTTTAAGCCGATGATTTATATAAATATACGACTCTACCCAGCTACCTTACCCTAAGTTTCAGGTAAACAAAACCCAACATTTTAATTCTGGATTTTGATGTGTGATGAATATTTATTCATCCCATTTAGAGATTAAAACAATACCCTGCTATAAAAGCGGTTGGATAAAAATAATACAAATCCAGATACAACATCACCCACAAGGCAGTTTCCGTTTTATTTACAGGAGTTAGTGATGAACCAAGCATCGCTCAAAGACGCTTTTATGGCTCGTGTTGCCAAAAATAACCCAAACCAACCTGAGTACCTGCAAGCAGTAACCGAAGTTATCAGCTCAATCTGGCCATTTGTTGAAAAGAACCCTCAGTATATTGATGCCGGTATTCTTGATCGCCTCGTGGAGCCGGAACGGTTGATCCAGTTTCGCGTGAGCTGGGTTGATGACAAGGGTAAAGTGAATGTTAACCGGGCTTTCCGGGTTCAGCACAACTCTGCAATCGGCCCCTATAAAGGTGGAATGCGGTTCCACCCTTCTGTAAATTCTTCCGTTCTTAAATTCCTGGCATTTGAGCAAACCTTCAAAAATGCCCTGACAACACTTCCAATGGGTGGAGGAAAAGGCGGCAGCGACTTCGACCTAAGGGGAAAAGCGATAATGAAATCATGCGATTCTGCCAGGCGCTGATGTTGGAACTGCACCGTCATCTCGGCGCGGATACTGATGTACCGGCAGGCGATATTGGTGTAGGTGCCCGTGAAGTCGGCTTTATGACCGGTATGATGAAAAAGCTGTCCAACAGCGCCGAGTGCGTTTTCACCGGCAAAGGTCTGTCATTTGGCGGAAGCCTGATTCGACCGGAAGCAACCGGCTACGGTCTTCTCTATTTTGTCGAAGCCATGCTGAAAGAAAAAAGGCCAGACATTGGCAGGAAAACGCGTGGGTGTCTCCGGTTCGGGCAACGTTGCCCAATATGCCATTGAAAAAGCGATGCAGATGGGTGGCAGAGTCATCACCGCATCAGACTCCTGCGGCACCGTTTATGATCCGGATGGTTTTACCCAGGAGAAACTCGCCCGCCTGATGGAAATCAAAAACGTTCAGCGTGGCCGGGTTGCTGACTACGCACATGAATTGGGGCTTGCCTACAGCAAGGGAGGGAAACCTTGGCAATATGAAATGGATGTTGCCCTGCCGTGTGCTACGCAAAATGAATTGGACGGTAATGATGCTGAAATTCTGGCTGGTAACGGCATACAACTCGTGGCAGAAGGTGCCAATATGCCAAGCACCGCCGACGCGGTCGCCGTCTTCAACAATGTGGGCATCCTCTACGCACCGGGTAAAGCAGCTAACGCAGGTGGTGTGGCCACATCTGGTCTGGAAATGAGTCAGAACGCCCTTCGTCTCGGCTGGAGCAGAGAAGAAGTCGACCAGCGGCTTCAGGACATTATGCGCCGAATCCACAATACCTGTGCAGAATACGGCCGGGATGACGCAGGCAATATTAATTACGAACAAGGCGCGAATATCGCCGGTTTTGTGAAAGTTGCCGACGCCATGCTGGCTCAGGGTGTCTGCTGATAACCTTTACACTTTTCTTCAAGGGCCCGAAACGTCCGGGCCTTTGTCATTGGTCGTGTTGGCCGCTCTCTTTGATAACCACCTTTCGCTCTTCCGCTACCTTTTCATTGAATCTATCCAGAAGCCTCTCCAACTTAGGGACAATCCTGGCCTGACAAAACGGTCTACCGGGATCGGTATAGAAGTAGTCCTGCATATTTGGATCGGAGGGTTTAAATTCGGCAAATTCACAGACTTCAGTAAGCAGAGGATCAGAAAAGTCAGCCTGTAATGCCGTTACTGCTTCATTTGCTCGCGCCAAATCTCTTTTTTCTGTTACATAAACTGCCGAGCGGTATCTTTCCCGAAGGGAATGTCGTGATGTTGCGCTATGGGTATGAACGTGGATTTCAATAAGTTCACGCAGTGAAACCAGTGCTTCATCAAACGTGACCAGAACCCCCTCAACGAAAGCTTCATCATCCGTTACCGGAGCAACCCAACCCTGAACGACATCGCTCACCCCCTTAAGGAGCGAAACACAGCGTCCATGCACCAATAGCAACTCCCGCTAAAAGCAACCTGACTCATGCGTTATCCTCTAAATTGTGTTGATTAGACCGGATAAGGTTGCCACTTTATTTCACCACTCTTAACCCAAACATCTGACTGTACTTTTCCAAATCTTCTTCAATGTAGAGATCACTGCCTGCCCGGAAAATACGAATTGAGCGTGATTTACTGGAGTGCTCCAGCCAGATGGTGTAAATAATTGCGTTAAACACACCGGATTTCTCTGACTCTTTCTTAACCTTCAAGCCTTTATAGCCGGATATTCGTTCTTCCCACCGGGTTGTTCCAAACAGGTTTCGGTAGTTACACACCACATTTCTGGTGGTGATTTCCAATTTTCCAGTTACCTTCAACTGGTCCAGCCCTAACAGAAGCAAAATAGAGCCGAGTACCAGCCATATTGCGTTGACCCAACCAAGCAGGTAGAAATCTGACGCCATAATCGCTTGCACAAAGTGAGTAAATGGTTCGAGCCCCACCATTGCAGCGAGGGTGATTCCTACCCAGCCAACCCACTTCGAACCGGATATTACATAGCTTGCGGGAAGTTTGGTGAGGTTATCCCGGCTATGACCCTTTAGCGTAAGAATGTAGAAACGAAGCAACGGTAAACCTTTAGGTTTGAGTAGCGGAAAACCATGGTAGCAAAGCACATATGTAACGTCCTACTTTCCCTGTTGGAGCCAATAGCATTTTGGCATTATCATACTCCCGCCTAATTTACGGCCTTCGGGCCGCCTGCAAAAAAGAGACAAAGAATGAGAGCTTTTGTAGTTAGAGCCCGAGCCGCCTCCACAGACAAAAACACCTTCCTGGCATCAGTGGGACAGGAAGCCCACGGCGAGATCCTTGCTCATGTACTGATGAATGCCATTTTCACCGCCCAGTCGCACCGGGATGACATTGTGGTTTACCTGGTCATGGAAGCCACCATTGACTATTCGCGGACTATCCGCTTTGAATCCAGCCTGTTGCGTAATATCGGTGGGTTCCATGAGCAGGCGCTGATCGAAAAAATTGCCAACGCCCTGGGTGCCTCTGTCGGAATGGGCAAGGAAGAGTGCCGCGACGTTGAGTCCGGTGTTACGGTTGAAACCATCAGCTTTGAAAAACTGGTGAAACGATTGGCCGAAGACTTCCAGCTTTACCTGCTGGATAAGAAGGGCACTTCATTCCGCGAGCAGGAAATCACCGGCAACCCTTGCTTCTTGCTGACAGACCACATCCCAATGCCGAAAAAGACGCTTCCAACCTTGAAGCGCCTTAACACCCAGCATATCAGCCTGGGGCCGAAGATGTTGTTTGCTTCTCAGTGCGTGACCCTTATTCAGAACGAACTGGATATTCGCGGTTACTGATAACAACTGCAGTTAAACGAGAGAGGCTTGAACCTTTCTCAGGATATCGTCAGCCAGGCGGTGGCTGGCGATATTCCGGTTAACCACCCGGGTATCCAACCAGCCCGTTTCAGCAACCCGCAGCCAGTCCGCAATCATATGTTCAAACCCTTTTCCGGCCAGCATCGGCGTCCAGTCTTTCAGCGCTAGCCGGGTTTCGGTATTTTCCTTCCAGCACTTCCCTTCTACAAAAGAATCAAATTCATAAGCCCGGTTTTGGTACGTCGCAGCCACCCTTTCGGTGGTTCTGCCAAACTGCCGGTTCATTGACGCTTGAATGAGGGTGTTCCCCGCCAGCCACTGTACGTCCAGTCGCGCCAGTTGGAGCCCATCCATTTGATGCGTAACAAAGATATCGTCCACTGTTACACTTGCATCAAGGTTTACACTGTCGAGAGGGTGGATAAAGTCATCGAAAATAAAAGTGCGGAGCTCACCCGGCAAGTCAAACCGGTGTTTCTCCCATCGCAGAGAGAGCAACTCACCGCATTCGCCATTTGCCAACTCCGGGACATAGTGTTGAACAACGGAATATGGCGCCGGTTGAACCCTACATACAGAGGTTTGTTGTACTTTTCCGCCCTCTCATAAAGTTGCTCGACGCTGTTTGCATCATCTGCCAACGGTTTATCGACAAAAACCGGCATCCGTTGCTGTAAAAAGAAAGAGGCAATTTCAGCATGGGCCTGTGTTGCAGCATGAATCATCACCGCATCAATGCCCAGTTTGGGTAGTTCCCGGTAGTCAGTTGTAAATTCAGCAATACGGTATTTTTGCGCGAGCTTCGTCAGCGAAGCCGGAGAGCGCGTACAAAATACAAGCTCGATATTCTCAACTTCCGTCATTACCGGAAGGTAAGCTTTTCGGGCAATATCCCCTAACCCAACGATACCGATTTTCATTCTGACTCTGTCCTTTCCCTCTATGGTTAAGGTCATATTGTTCCACCAATCAGGGGATTACAAGGTAATTGCAGGCCGTTTTTTCTCCCTGAACAACTAATCGGAAAGATAATACTCAACCGTCGAAACCACCCGGACTTTCTTGATATGCGGGTTGTTTTTATCCCTTGCGGTGATGACAAATTGTCCCTGTGAAGCGCGTTTGATTTTCCCCAGTTTGCTGTCTGAGTCTTCCGCAAACTTTCTGGCAACTTCCCGCGCATTCCGGGTGGCCTCCTCAACCATTGCCGGTTTTATCTCATTCAACCGGGTAAACAGGTATTCAGTCTGGTATTCATAGCCGCCGGTAAAAACTATTCCTTGCTTGCCAAGCTCGGAGAGTTTTCCCATTACCGCCCTTACCGCCGCAATGTCCTTTGAATACACCGTCACGGTTTGCTGGCCGGAAAAACGGAAAGTAGCATTGTCATCGCCCCAGCTTTGGGCTGATTTATCCGTTACGCTCGGGCTGGACACAGTAATATCATCCGCCGGGATGCCGTTTTTCACTAAAAAGGCATCTATCTTCTGGGTACTTTCATCCAGGGTGTCATAGAGCTTCTCTAGATTATTATCTGCACCGGCAAACTGAATCGGCCAGATAACGATATCTGCCGGGTATTCCTGCTCCGACAGCCCTTTTACTGTCACGGTTCGCTCGTATTCCTTGATGTCCAATGCCGCACTTCCCAGTACCACGCCAAGCAGCACAAGCCCGGCACCCACAAGACCGCCAAGAAGCCCTGCACTGGCAATACTTTTCTTCTCCATAATCTGTTTCCCAATCCGTTTAACTCACTCGATTTTAGGCGAAACCGGGGGATGAAAATTGCGTAGTGTGAGGCATTTTTCAACAGCGAGAATCCTCAGAGATTCCATCCGTGCAACCACACAATGGTTAGCCGTTAACTATACTTTTCCTTCATCGAGTAAGGAGCTCAGCCATGACCCGAATTTCTGCATTCCTTTGTTTCTTGTTCACTGTCGTTTCCCTGTTAACTGTCAGGGCAATTGCCGGTGAAGCCGTCACTTATGACGTCAACGGTAACGCTTATGAAGGTTATTATTCACCGGCAGAGAAAGGCGCGCCGCTGGTGCTGTTAGTGCACGACTGGGACGGTCTCACCGACTATGAAATCAAGCGGGCTACCATGCTGAATGAATTGGGTTATTCGGTTTTTGCAGCCGATCTGTTTGGCAAAGGCGTCCGCCCGACTGAGGTTAAAGACAAGCGGCAGCACACCGGAGAACTCTACAAAGACCGGGAGAAAATGCGGGCGATACTGAACGGTTCTGTCGCTAAAGCCGGGGAGCTTGGGGCAAACACATCAAACCTTGTGGCTGCCGGGTACTGCTTTGGCGGTGCGGCCGTTTTGGAGCTTGCCCGTTCCGGCGCTGATCTTAAGGGTTTTGCAACGTTTCACGGGGGGTTGATGACCCCGGAAGGACAGGACTACTCTCAGACAAAGGGGAAAATTCTGGTGTTGCACGGCAGCGCAGACACCGCCATTACGATGGATCAGTTTGCTGACTTAACTGAGCAACTGGAACAAGCCGGCATTTCCCATGAAATGATTACGTACAGCGGCGCACCCCATGCCTTCACCGTCTTTGGCAGCGACAGATACCGGAAAGATGCTGACCAGGCATCATGGGCACGGTTTAATGCGTTTCTGGAAGAAGTGACCGCGCAGTGAATAAACGATAGAAAACAGGCCCTTTTCAGGGCCTGTTTGAGGTGACACTAGCGGGAGTGCAATGACGTCAGCATTCCCGCATACAGGTCGAAAGCGGTGTTCATCTGCTTTTCATCAAAATCAAATTCAGCCTGATGATGCCCCGCTTTCCGGTCTGCACCAACAATAAAGAACAGCGCTTCTCCTCCTCTTTTCTGTACACGTTTTGCCAAAATGGTGGCGTCTTCACTGCCACCAAACACCTTGTCTTCAATTACCGTTTCGATTGAGGGGTGTTCACGGGCAATGGCTCCCAACCGTTCAATAAGCGCCGGACTGTTGACCAGATCCACCGCTTCGCCCATTACTTCAGTTTCAACGTCTACACCAAAACTCATTGCGCAGCCTTTGGCGACAGCCTCCACCTGTTCGACCATATAGCTGTTGATGGTTTCATTTTCACCACGCACTTCCAGCTTAAGTACCGCGTGTGCCGGAACCACGTTGCGCCCTTCGCCGGCATGCAGTTCACCAATGTTTATCCGGGTCATCCCCTCACCGTGACGGGCAATTCCCAATAGCTGCACGCTGGCATTTGCCGCTGCTGCAAGCGCGTTGCGCCCTTTGTGAGGCTCTGCACCCGCATGGGCGGGTTTACCGCTATAGCGAATATCTAACTTGGTGGTACAAAGGAAATGGGTCGGGTTCAGCACCACTTCGCCACTGTTGGCAATAAAACTCAGGTGCATCCCAAGGAAATTATCCACGTCATCCAGCACGCCACTTTCAGCCATTGGACGGGCGCCCCGAACGCCTTCTTCTGCCGGCTGGAACAGCAGTTTGATGGTGCCGCAGAATTTCTCCCGGTTTACTCTCAGCCAGGTAGCAAGAGCAATACCGATTGCCGTGTGCCCGTCATGCCCACAGGCATGCATCAGGCCCGGTTGTGTTGAAGCAAAACCCTCCTTACACGGAAGGTGGTCATCAGAATCTGTTTCAGCCACTTTTACACAATCTATGTCAAAACGAAGTGCCGTCACCGGCCCGGGAACACCGGTTTCCAGAATTCCCACACAACCAGTCAGTCCCTCCATTTCATCCAGAAATTCAGCCTCAATACCGGCATCCCGGGCACGTTGTTCTGCCTCGGCTGCCAGTTTTCATCCCGCCCCCGGATGAAGCTGGGGTTGATCGCCCGGCTTCCACTCAGGACGGTGAAATCGAGTTCGCGCAGGGATTCGATAATCCGCGCGGTGGTCTGAAACTCTGTCCAGCCCTCTTCAGGCACGCGGTGGAAGCTGCGACGGGATGTCTGCATCAGTTTTTCAAAGGGATGTGTCATTGTTTTGCTTCCTTGTTAGCCCATTATGAGCGCCAGAACAAACACCGCGACTATCATAGCCGGAGCCGTACGTTTGACCACTTCTATCGGGGATATCCCGGCAATACCGGCACAAACGATGGTGACACCGGCAACTGGCGACATTGTCCGGCCCAGAGAACCTGCGATGGCCGCCAACATTCCCAGATCAGGAATGGCGTAACCGATATCCGCCGCGTGCGGGGTGACGGTTTCATTAAATGCGTATGCCGCCGCATCTCCCGAACCGGTCAGAACCGCCATCAGGAAAGGACCAAGTGACGCTCCCCACTGGGCAATTTCATTGGAAGATTTAAGGATTTCAATGAACTCGCCAATCAGGCCGGATACCTTCAGCCTTCGGCAAAGACGGATGCCGCGATGATGATACCAATCACTTCGCCATAACCGTTTGCCATACCGGAAAAGAACTCTTTGGTCAGTTTGGCCGGGTTCACCCGGGTAAACAGCAGTGCGAGCAAACAACCAATCACCATCGCCTGGGGCACGCCGGTTTTCATCGCGGGATAAAACGAGTTTCCCGCCAGCAGAATTGCAAGAGGCACAAACGGGCACAAGGCGTAAACCAGGTTGGGCGATGTGACTGCATCCGCTCCTTCTTCTGCGGTTTCACTCACCCCGTCATAAACATGGTCCTTCAACACCAGCGCGACAACGGTAACCCCTACCACGCTGATTGCCATAACGGTCAGCGAAAACGGTGAGTGGTAGGCAATCATTTCGACCACGGTCATATCTGCCATGTTGGCAACAAACGCATTGTGGGACATGCCGGGGCTTAGCAGTGAACCAATCGTTCCAGCAAGGACCGCGCCCGCCGCCATTGCCGGGTGAATGCCCGCCCGCATCATCAGGGGGATAAGGGTTGCACCGGCAGCAGCTGCACAACCTGCGGCAGACGGGATGGCAGTATTGATCATCAGGGTAGAGACGGTCGCGGCCGGAATGATAAATATCCCGACCTTAGTGAGCCCTTTGGAGAGCAGTTTCACCAAGTGTTCGTCACAGCGGGTGTAACGCATAACAAAGGCAAAACCCATACTGGCACAGATTGCCTGAATCAGGCTGCCGGACGTCATTCGCTTGGCAAACGCATCCAGTGCGGCCATAGGGTCAAACGAAAAGAGGGCGAGAACCAAACCGGCACCTATCAGCACCAACCGGGTCTCATATTGTTTGAGCAAAAAGTAGATTGTGGCGAGAACAACAAGCAATGAAACAACGAGACCAATATCCATAACGTAATCCCCATCAACAAATGACGATATTGCTAAATTGGTGCTGAATTTTTTTGCTGTTAATGGAAATTAAATTATGCCTAAAAAAGCAACAAAACCTTGAAGTGAAACACAAATTTCAAACGACTGTATTATCGGAATATTGAAATAAAAAATAGCGGCCACCGGGGCCGCTATTCTCCAATCAAACTATTTTGGCGGGTCTCACCAATTCCAGTTCTGTTAATTCTTGCCGTTGGCTTCTGCTGAGCATTCCACCATGCATTCGGTAATCATCTTTTTCATCTCATGGGTAGAAATAGCAGAATTCCATTCCATCACACGGTAATGAACGTCTACCTGCTGCCCTAAATGTGCCTGAATCGTATGGGAACAGCTCACCAGAATAAGTTTCTTCAAACGGTTGGCAACCAGACGCGCCCCCGCATAATCCGTACCCGGCAGGATGATACCGAATTCATCAGAGCTGAACCGGGCAATAAAATCACGCGGGCGGAACAGCCCCCGTCTCATACAACGGGTGATTCGCCGCAGCATTTTTACCGTCGCCGCGTGACCGTAAGTCATCCGGTACAGACGCAGCGAATCAATATTCATCATGATCACAGACAGCTTGGCATTGTCACGCCGTGCGGCCATCACTTCTTTGGTCAGCGAGATATTGAAGTGCTTCTGGTTCTGCAAGCCGGTGGTGGCGTCAATCAGCGCTACGGTGCCAAGCTCATCCCGCAAACAATGTGATTTGTGGGTATGTTTGACAGCGGTGCGGTACCAGAATGTCAACGTCCGTTGCAGCAGCACGCAAAGAAGCACACCGGTCATCAACAGCATCGTATCTATCTTGAACAGATCGGTATGGTAGTCAGGCGGCATGATAAAGAAGCTGCTGAGCAAACCGCTTATCAACCCCAGTCCAAGGCACAAATAAAGTGCCGGGGGATAGCTGAAAAAAGCCAGGATGGTGGAAACCACAAAGATCACGCCGTAAATGCAGTACGAGGGTGTGCTGCCATTAAGTTTCAGCAATGCCCCAATTGTCAGCCAGGAGAGCGCGCTCAGGACAGCAACGGAAATAGACACCGTTTGCCACTTAATGATTTTGGCTTCGGAAATACTCCAAATCACCAGCCCAAGGCTGAACAGAATGCCGTATGCAGAAGAAAAGTAGGAAAACAGGTCGTCAGCTTCATGGCTGATATAGTGCTCGACCCCCACCAGGATGGCTAAAACGTTAAGAATAATAAGGAGGAGCTTCCGGCCCTGTTCCTGCTGGATTTGATTCTGGCGGTCGACGTATATGTCGCTATCTGAGAGTTCTTGTTTACTCGGTATCATAAGGTCTGCGCAGCGTAAAGACTTAAGTCGAGTTGTAAGGACGACCGCTTTGCCAAAACACTTAAACACTTTCGCGCATATTTTTGTCCTAGCTCCAAAACACCGCAAACCCCGCAGAGCAGCTATACCTGATCACAGGGTAATTCCCACCCGCGCTGACCGAAAAAGGACATACAATGAACAGAATTATGCTTCCGGGGTTAATCCTTTGCTTTTTGAGCCTGCCCACTTTTGCCAATGAAGGCATCGTCACACTTCAAAGCAAACACAATGTTGAGGACACCGTTGAACGCCTTTACGACGCACTTGGTGCAAAAGGTATGCGGGTGTTTGCGGAAATAAAGCATGATGAAGGGGCGATGAAAGCCGGTCTTACCCTGAATCCCACCCGATTGGTGATTTTTGGCAACCCGAAGGTCGGCACACCTCTGATGCAGTGCGATCAGAAAACCGGCCTCGATCTTCCGCAGAAAATGCTGGTCTGGCAGGACACTAACGGGCTGACATGGCTTTCTTATAACGATCCGGCTTACCTCGGCAAACGCCACCAACTCGAAAAATGCAAACCGGTACTGGAAAAGGTGAAAAAGGCCCTCGCCGGATTTGCTAAAGCAGCGACCGACTAATTTATCGCGCCGCTCAGAATCCGGGGATATTGTTCCAGTAACGACCCGGCTATTTCATCTATCCGTTGCCGGCCATTTTCCTCGCCGAGCAACCTGGCTGGCGGCTGATCAATGCTCAACTTATGAATCACCTTGGCCGGGGAGTAACTGAGGAACCAGATCTCGTCAGCTAAAGAGATGGCTTCCCGCAAATCATGGGTAACGAAAACCATGGTGGTTTGTTGCTGGTGCCATATGTTCAGAAGGAGATGCCGAAGTTGGTCTGCTGTCGGTGCATCCAGGGAAGTGAATGGTTCATCTAGCAACAGCAAGCCGGGCTGATACACGAAAGCACGGGCAACACTTACCCTTCTTTGCATGCCGCCGGAAAGCTGAGCCGGGAAGGCACCCTGTTTGTCCAGCACCCCCATGGCATCCAAAACGCCGGTGATATTCGGGTTCCCCTTCCCGCAGATCAGTTCCATATTTTCCATCACGGTCAGCCAAGGCATCAGCCTTGGGGTCTGAAAGATATAGCCGATACGCGGTGACATGTTGCCATTGCAGCCAAACTGTATTTCCCCTCCTTTGGAAGATTCCAGCCCGGCAACCATGTTGAGCAACGTAGATTTCCCGCAGCCTGACGGCCCTATCATTGCCGTTATTTTTCCGGCCATCACGGTTTCGCGTATTTCACCAAGCACGGAAGCACCCTTGCCGTATTGCTTGCCATGAATATCCAACGAGACTGAAATCATCCCCGCCCCCGGGAAACCACTTTGTCCAGTGGCCGGAAAATAGCGGCCTCCAGAAGGAAAATAATGGCGACGAATGCAAAGGTATACGCCAGTATCCCGGCGATATCGAAAAACTGGAACATCGTATGAAGCTTAAAACCTACGCCGTTACTGCGCCCGATAAGCTCCACCACCAGCACGATTTTCCAGATAAGCGAGAGGCCGGTACGTGCAGATGCCATCATGTAGGGATAAAGTTGAGGCAAGAAAACCCGGAAAAAACGGGCTGAACGGGGAAGCTGGAACACCCGGGCAACATCAAGAAGGTCATTGTCCACCACCCTTGCCCCTTCACGGATCATTGCGACTACCAGCGGGATTTTATTTAACGCCACTGCCGTTACGGCCGCCGCCTCTACAAGCCCTATCCCGAGATAACACAGCAATATCGTGACCAGAGCCGGAATGTTCAGGGTAAGGATCAAAATCGGGTCTGAAAGCTCATCCAGCTTAGGGAAACGCCCCATCATGATTCCCAGTATTACGCCCAGTATCATGGAAAGAATAAAGCTGACCATGACGCGCCAAAGCGTCATCCCAAGATGGAAAGCCATTTGCTCATGGGTCAACTCATAGACTAAAGACCGGACAACCTGCACCGGAGACGGATAGTCCGGGCTACCCACTGCGACTGCCGTCCATTGCCAGAACAGCACAAGCAGTATGGGCAAAATAGTCCGCTTGCCGTGAGCGAGATTCACCAGCCGTCAGTCCCGGTTACGCTTGGTATCAGTTAAGGCGAAAGCCAGAAAGTGCCCTCACTCAATGTGGGTGAAGCCCCTACAAGGGAAGGCCCTCCCTCTTTGGCAAGAATGTCAAAAATCCGGCTGGCAGCTTGCTGTTGCTCAGTACCAAAATCACCGGCAAAACCGCGGCGGTAAGCCTCTCTCAAAGCAGTGAACACGCCATCCGTTTTGGCTTTGGTCAAGTGGCGTATCACTTCCCATTCTGCATCTGAGGTTCGCAAAATTGCGCGGGCTTCAGAGGATGCCTTCAGAAACGCAGCGACCTTTTCCGGGTTGGCTCTTGCCCATTGGGCATCGAACACCCAACCCAACATCGGCACCTGGGTGTCAATACCCAGCCCCTCGACAATCTGGTCGAGGTTGATAACCGGCGTGAAGCCGGCGGCTTCAAGGCGAGCTCCGTAATGCCAGAAATTAATACCCACGGCGATTTTACCTTGGGTCATCAGTTTATTTAGAAGCGGAGGAGCAACAAATTGCTGTTCAGTGGTTGCCCGGATGTCCTGCTTATCGGTCACCCGGCAATAGGCCTGGTACAAAAGCCAGGTTTTATCCACTGCACCACCAGCAATACCGAGTTTCTGCCCTGCCACATCGCATGGGGAGTCCATTTTTAAATCGGCGGCAGCATACATGCCCCCTGCGGTTGCTGACGTTGGAGAGATGGCATAGGTCTTTCCGGAGGCCCGCTGCCGGCTTACCCACACCCAGTCAGACAGAATGATGTCGACCGCTTCCCCTTGCAGTGCAACAGAAGAAGCATTTTTTGAGGCCAATGGGACCACATCTAACTTAAAGCCAGCCTTTTGATCGAGCTGATGCCGCTTGATTACATCCATTTCCCAGTTGATGGTGCCGAATTTCAGCACACCCACACGGACAACCGGCAATTCATCAGCAAGGCTGAAAAAAGGTAAAAAAATCAGCAAAATAAAAAAGAAAAGAGACTGAAAAGCGCGGCGCAGTGGTTTCCCTAACATAATCAGATAACCTCTTGATTCCCTGAGGACATCTGAAAACCGTAACCCCGGAAAGTGTACCCGCAATGCTACTTTGTGACGAAAAATTCCTCCGTCTTTAGAATAAGACGCATACTCGATGCGGTAAATCTCACGCTCGTTCTCCATCACCGATGCGCAAAACAAAGCCGGGAAATTTCCCGGCTTTTAAACGTTTCAGCAAGTCTCAATGGCTACAGCTTTGCAGCTTCAACCCCTTTGATTTCAGGCCAGTTACCGTCAGCACTCTGAATATAACCCTGGGTGTCAGTCAGCCAGCGCTGCTGAACAGATTTATCGAGGTTCAGATAAAGCTTCCCATCAACGATTTTCCACGCTTCAGGATCTGTATCAAATTTCTTCTCCATCGCTACACCAAACGCACAATATCCGCCGTATTGAGGTGCATAAGCCGCCGGGTCTTGACGAAACTGGTCACGATTATCCGCGCTGGTGAAGTGGAAAATCGCATTTTTGTAAGTTGCAGTGTACTGAGCATCACCTTTCACTGCTTTGCTGTCAGTAAAATAAGCAACCGGGTCATACCCTTTGATTGCCAGATCATTGGCATCTGCACTCACATCAATATCCGCTGCGAAAACCCCGGCAGAGAAACTCAGCAATCCGGCTACAGCCAGCGAATTTAAAAGGCGCTTACGTTGGGTCATCGTTTGTTCTCCTTAACGTTGCCCGGTTTCCAGCGGGCTTGATTTGATTCGTTCACTAAATCGGCAACGCCGTAAATAGACAGTCCGCTCGATGAAAGTGCGGGGAAACACACCTTCTGCAGCCGATGTCTTGCAGGCAGGAGAAATAATACCCAGGAATAATTGAACGATGAATGCTATAAAGTATTTATAACTTGCTCGATCGTACAAAAACGGGGACAGGGATGCTCGACGATTTAATGACACTTTTCCGGGTTGAAGCTGAGGTTTACCACAACGCCAAGGTGTGCGGAAACTGGATAATAAAGGAGACCCATCCCGGGCAAACCTGTTTCCACCTTGCCACTGAAGGCGAATGCGCCATCCAACTTCCCGGCGAAGCGCGCCAGATCCTCAGAAGTGGCGATCTGGTGATATTCCCCCGTGAAATTCCGCATACCATGTGCCGGTTCAGCCTTTGGATGGCGATGAAGCCCACCTTCCCTACACTACAGAACAACCGGGAACCGGTCTGTTGTGCGGAAGAATGCTCTTCAGCCATCGGGGGTTCGAAGCCATTCTGGATGCCCTTCCCCCTTTCATTATTTTGCGAAGGGAAGAGGCCAATATCTGGCTGGAACCGGTATTCGCAGTAATTAAATCCGAGTGTTACCGCTCAACGTCCCCCACCAGCGTCGTCATCAACCGGCTTGCAGAAGTGGTATTTATTATGGCGATACGCCACGTTATTTCTGAGTCCAACCATCATCTCGGCCTGTTATCCGTGCTGGCAGACCCCAAACTGGCGGTGGTGTTAAAGTGTGTCCACGACAACCCCGCAGAGCCTGGACGATAGAAACCCTGGCACGGCAAGCCGGTATGTCCCGCACAGCTTTGGCGAACCAATTCAGGGACAGCAGCGGTTGGACGGTCATGCAATATCTGGTGTGGTGGCGAATGCAGCTCGCGTGGTCTGCCTTACAGGAAGGCAAAGATGTAGCGACGACGGCTGAACAGGTCGGATACCGCTCAGAAGCTGCATTCTCCCGCGCATTCCAAAAAGCGTTTGGCGTCAGCGCCGGCGCCGTCCGGCGTCTTGGAAAGACCGGTATTCATATTCAGTAAACGCAAAAACCGCCGGATGGCGGGCTTTCGTTTTCAACTCACAGATTATTCGCGATCCTGGTCGAAGTCTCCGTGGAAGTGGCCGTGGTCGGCATGTTCGCGGCTGGCGGCTTTTATCACGTCCCCAACATGATGTGTGTGGGTGGGTGATGCAAGGCTTCGCAATCCGAATGGCTGAACCTCTGCTTCTGGCTTCGGTGGGAACAATTGTTCACTCATCGCATAGTACGTGGTGACATAAGAGAGCGACTTGGTATTCGTCACCAGTGCTTCGTGGCTGACATTGCCAAAATCATCACACGCCTGGTGGTAACACTTGTCGTACGCCACACCTGCCTCGCCACCAAAGTCAGCGGCCTCCTGGTCTGATTTCACCCGCTCCGCACCGGTGAACAAGCCACCAAAGGCAACGCCCCACTGGGCAAAGCCAGCATAATCTGAACGGTTGGAAAGCGCCTGAGGCACTGTTTTCTCGTTGGCATTATCAAAATACTCATTGAAGAGGCTTTCAATGTCTGACGTACCATAAGGCGGTTCAAAATCTCCGGGGTAAGCATTGTCCGGGCTGTCTTTGGTATCCGACAGGTCTCCATCCATTACGCCGTAAATATAGTTTGGTGAACCAATCATGTCGAAGTTCAGGTACAGCTTCACCGGATTGAGCTCATTATATCGGGCATCGACCATCTCAAGCTGCTCTTCAGTCAGTTGGGACGGATCATCAAGCCCGAGCTCATCGAGAATCAGCTGAACAGCGTCATCCCGGATAGGTGAGAAAAGCGCATTGGTGTAGAAGTTGGAACCCACCAGTCCGGCCTCCTCTGCCGCCCACCAGGCAAAGCGAATTTTGTTCTTAGGCTTCACCTTCATCTTTTTCAGGGCTGTTGCGTATTCCAGCAATCCGGCAGTTCCCGAACCGTTGTCGTTAATGCCCGGGCCTTCTGGCACTGAATCCAGGTGAGCCCCCAACATCACAACCTGATCGTCGTTACCTTTCCTTGTTTCAGCCAACACATTGTGAGTAACGATGTTTTCATCTCTTACTGCAACGGCCAAATCTGCCATGTAGGAAGCTCCGCCCTGCAACGCGTCGTACCAGTCTTTGCCCAAATCGAACCGGGCACCAAATGCCGGAATGGTTACCCCGGTATCACTGCCAAGGGTGCCGTTAACAACCCCTTTCCGTCCGTCACTGTTGCCCTGGTTGAAGACAATGACAGCAACTGCGCCGGCCGCTTCAGCGTTGGAAACCTTGGCATCGAATGTACACGCCCCACGCTGGATCACCGCGACTTTGCCACTGACATCAACGCCATCAAAATCCGATGCCTCACAACCGTCTGAGCTGTCATAATCCGGGGCATCGAAATCAAAGTCGGGGGTTACAAAGGCGATTGGTGCATTGATTGGTCCACCAGACCCACCGGAATAAGACATGGTTGCGTAATCAGCCGGTACATCATCAGTGGCATCCCGGATGTGGACCAACGTCTGTCCATTGACCGCCAGCGACGTATTTGCCAACTCGACCCAACTGCGAAAATCCAGTTCTTGAGTCCACACTTTGTAGCCCATTTTTCTCATTTTTCTTTTGATGTACTCGACCGAGTTTTCGTAACCTTCCGACCCTGCGGCACGTGTCGTCGATGAGCCATCTTCAGTTGGCGTTGCTCTTACTTCAAGATCAGTAAGAATCCTTACCAATCTCCTCTCTTTTACTGCCTGACTGACCTGGTCTGCTACCCACCGCGGATCATCCCACAGACACCCAGCCAAAAGCACTGAACTGACCGCGGCGGTAACCACTGATTTATTGAATATTTTTTTGATAGACATGTTGGTTTTCCCTGTTGAGTAACCGCCAACAGTGAATCACCCAATTAATTAGACAGACAATGAATTCGAGAACCGAAAAAATGGATAACAGATCTTTCTTCAAAACACAGGGCTGAAAACAGGCTCAACGCTCAAAAATAATGAGACACCAATTCACGTTTAAACAGATTTATTAACTATATAAAAAAGGAAAAACTAATGCATGCATCCACCAAAAGCCAGTTTGGTAGGATTTATAATCCATTTAAAGCATTGCCCTATATTGGCGGAATGAATAAATATCAATTTTAACAATATTAAAATTCCACTCCTGCAGCCTCACTGTTTTATTTGAGCTGCACGGGCCACCGGAGTGAGCCATGAATAGCGTGTTACATGTTTAAGACAGATTGACATTATTCATTGTCCTATTAATTTGTGGCTCGAATATACGTCCCCCCATTTTTATACAAACTCCCCCAGCAAGTAAGTCAGACCCTGTTATCCGCCCGTTTAGACAGATCGGTGTCATCTGAACTTTCAGCTCTTCTGGTTTGTTTGCAGTAAAAACGTGCGTTTAGTCACATTGCACTACCATATGTTCGTTTCAGGACCAAAAGTCTCACTAAAGAGACAAAGAAATATGCAATTGACAGGTTACTTTTTAAGCGACCTCATCGGAGGTCTAATCACTTAAAGGAGTAATAAATGAAAAAAACAGGGATACTTCTGCTCTCATTACTTCTGTGGCCGATATACAGCTGGGCAGCGTCCAGTACATCTTCCCTCTCATCATCAAAGGGATACACAGAAACCCGTTACCCCATCGTGTTGGTTCATGGCCTGTTTGGTTTTGATAACATCGCAGGTGTTGACTATTTCTATGGCATTCCACGTGCATTAAGTCGCAGCGGTGCCAAGGTTTACGTTGCGCAGGTGTCAGCAACAAACAGTAACGAAGCACGGGGGGAACAATTGCTTCGTCAGGTCAAACGCATACTGGCGATTACCGGTGCTCGAAGGTGAATCTGATTGGTCATAGCCAGGGGGCACCAACAACCCGCTATGTCGCTTCAGTGGCACCTCAGTTTGTCGCCTCCGTAACCACTGTTGGTGGCGTAAATTTCGGCTCTGAATTCGCAGATGCGGTTCGAAAGTCATTGCGCCCCGGCTCGGGTGGTGAGGCGGCTGTCAGCGGCGTCACCAAAGCATTTGCCTCTTTTGTCAGTGCTATTTCGGGTAATCCTTCGCTGCCACAGGATCCGGTAAAAGCCCTGAACTCACTGACCACCGCCGGTTTGAAAAAGTTTAACCGCCGCTACCCGGAAGGGCTCCCTGCTAACCGGTGTGGACAGGGGCAGTTAGTTGCAAATAATGGCGTCTATTATTTCTCTTGGTCAGGCACGGCAAATCGTACCAATTTCCTTGATATCTCAGATATTGCCATGTCTGTTACCGGTAAGTTTTTCTCCGAAGCCAATGATGGCCTCGTTGGTCGTTGTGCAACCCATCTCGGGCGTGTTATCCGCGATAACTACCGGATGAACCATCTCGATGAAGTGAACCAGGTTCTTGGTATCCACCATGCTTTTGAAACAGATCCGGTAACGCTGTACCGCCAGCACGCCAACCGATTGCAACAATACGGGCTTTAAGATGAAAACAGCCACTATCACACTGCTGCTGGTAGTGGCTGCTTCCCTTACAGCTTATGTCTGGCAAGGTAAGCAGCCTGAATCGGCACCTGAACTCCGGGTTATGTCTCAAAAAGACACGCAAATAGATATTGATACTCTGGGTGACACGCTCGCCTATTTCTCGTCCGCGCTGGGTGAGGCGAGTATGACAGACATTGAAAAAAATGTTGCCAACTATGCCCGTCAGCAGACAGATGGAGAAAGCCAACTGGATGAGGAACTCTACTCGCGTTTTCAGGCTTATAAAAAGGCTTTGATGACCATCGACCCGGGTTATCAGATGACATCACTCTCACTTGATGATTTGTGGCGGGTTCATGATGAATTGATGGCACTTCAGGCACAGTTCTTCTCTGTAGAAGAACAGGAAAACCTGTTCGGTGCTGAAAATCAGGCTCGCATCCAATCCCTTGAGAAAATGGCACTCAAGCAGCAATTTGATGATGAGGAAGCTTTCCATCGTGCCTGGGAGAGTGAATTATCAAATCACGCTCCTGAACAAGCCGTCGCATACCGCCGCGAGACTTTGCTCGCCCGCCTCGAAATGAGCGACACGCAAGACAGTCAGGATGTTCATTTGAACCGCGTGGAATTGGTTGGCGAAGAAGCGGCTGAACGATTGCGTATTTTGGACGAAAACATGGCGTCTTTTGACAAAGCCATTGAAGACTACCTCCAACGCCGGACAGATATTTTGAAAGACCACTCTCTGACTGAAACAGAAAAAGAGGAACAGATTATCGCTATGCGAAATCAGTACTTTGACAAATCAGATCACCGCAGAGTAGCTGCACTGGAGAATATCAATGATGACTAATATACAGTAAGTTATGCTGCATGATAGCGCTTGAAAAGCACACAATCTCAATTTAAATATGCACAGAGGTGCACTAAAAGATGTTTTAGCCATCAATAAATTGACTCTCCACTCAATAACCATATGATTAGTAATGAAAGCAAGTTGTTTAATACACAGGATGGATGGTGCAAAAGGTTTTGGTGGTAGAAGACAGCCTGCCGTTTAAGAAGCTGTTGGAGCGAGAGTTGAATCAGGGAGCTATGAGCCTGTCGTTGCAACGTCAATCGCTGAAGCAGAGGCAATACTGAATCTCTCTACCGATTTTCACTGTGCCATTCTTGATTATTGCCTTCCCGATGGTGCCGATGGTGAAGTTATCGATCTTTGCCTATCCATGGACATTAAAGTCATCGTCCTTACCAGCATTATGGATGATTCCACCCGGGAAAAAGTGCTCGCCAAACCCGTTATTGATTATATCCCCAAAGATACCCGGGCCTGTGTTGATTTCATTGTTCCCTTGCTTCGCCGACTTGAAAAAACAGGGATCACAAGGTATTGGTTGCTGACGACTCCCTGACAGCCCGCCGTTATATCACTAACCTGCTTGAACGTCAGAATCTGCGGGTCGTCGAGGCACGCGATGGTATTGAAGCGCTTGAGCACCTGGAGGCTGATCCCGACATCAGCCTGGTCATCTCCGATTACAATATGCCCAACATGGATGGCATCGCTTTATCCGAAGCGCCAGAATGCGTTTTCGGCACCGCCGGTTGGCAGTGATTGGTCTTTCAGCCAGTGATGAACATGCGCTGACCGCAAAATTCCTCAAAGTCGGAGCGAATGATTTTCTGACCAAACCGCTTAACCAGGAAGAATTCTATTGCCGCCTGCATTCAACACTGAATGCGCTGGACGCCGAGCGCCAGGCTTACCAACTGGCAAACACGGATTATCTGACAGGATGCTGGAACCGCAGGTACTTTTTCGAGCATCCGCTCGCCAAACAACACAACCCGGATATGTGTTTGGCCGTTTTGGACCTGGATCATTTCAAACGTCTGAATGATGCCTTCGGACACCTTGCTGGCGACCAAATATTAAAGTCCTTTGCCAAAATACTTACTGAACATTTTCCAGATGACCTGATTTGCCGCTTTGGTGGAGAGGAATTTTGTGTTCTGACTGAAACAGACATCGCCGAATTCGAAAAGCAGATGTTTCAGTTAATGACCAAAGTGCGCGAAAAAGTGATTCATTGGGGTGAACACTACATCACGTTTACGCTAAGTGCCGGTATTGCCACCGGTTCTGCCGATACCCAGCGACTTCTGCAATATGCGGATAACGCCCTCTACCGGGCCAAATCTGCCGGACGTAACCGTATCAAACTGGCAGTCACCAACCAGACGGTCCTCGACATTAACTAAGCAGATACACTTTTACTCACCCAGTCGCTTAAAACTTTTCCAAAATCAGTGCAATACTCATACATACGAGGGAAGATGTTGGGGATTGCTGTGTTGTACTCAAAGGGTTTCACCTTAGTCGAGCTTGTTGTGGTCATTGTCATTCTTGGTATTTTGTCTGTTACCGCAGCGCCTAAGTTTCTCAATTTCACCTCAGATGCAAAACGTGCCACCGTGCAGGGATTCCTAGGGGCGATGTCAGCACAGGTATCAATGCTGAACGCCACAGCAATGATAGCGGGGGGTTCCGGGAATGACGTCAACGTGCAAACTGATTATGGCCTTTATCAATTCTGGCGCGGTTACCCTGAAACCAAAAGTGAAGCCACCAACCCAAACCGCTATTTCATCCAGACCTTTATCAACCTTGGAACGCCTACGTCAGAGACCGTAAACAACTCAACTCGCGTAGCGACCCACGGAGACGTCAGTGTTTACGAAAGTAATGGGGTATCCCGTATTGGCTATGGCTCAGGAAACCTTGGCGCAGGCCAGTGCTATGCCCAATACCTCCACACTGGTTCAACCGAAAGCCTGACTGTTGTGACGGATGGTTGCTGATCTCAATGCAATCGAGTCGCTCCCTCAAGTGAATTAATCACAAACCGCTTGCAGGCATGGTGATTCTTTGTGCTTAACACGATGCAAAATGGCTAAGCTAACAACTACTATTCAAAAAAGTTGCTGAACAGACATGGACTACCGGCCGGTACAAGGAGATGTTGGCGAGAACGGGCTGTACCAGGTTTTTTACCCGGAGCCGGGCCTGCGGCTGGTGGTGGAATGCTTCTGGCAACTCACGGTGACAGCCGGAAGCTATACCTACCGGAGTATCCCTGACAATTGCGTTGATTGGGTCATCGAAATCGACACCCCGGAAATCTCCCTTTTGGTCCCGCCGTTTAAAACTCCGACATTTTTCGAGCTCCACGGGCCGGCAATCTATTTTGGCATTCGCTTCCAACCCCTTGGGCAGCATGGTCTGACGGGTATTCCTGTGGGTGAATGGGGTTGCTCTACCGAAGGAATATCTGCCTATGATTTGCTGCCTGAATCTTTGGCATACCGCATCAATGACATGCTTGTTACCGAAAAAACATTCGAACAGCGCTGTTCTTCGCTGATTGCGTTGCTTTCACAGGAAATCTCTGCCCCGGTTGCCGACCGGCGCTTCCACCGGTTTATTTCCCACACGCTGACGCTGCCGGGAGAGGAAATTAACGTTGATCTTGCTTCAGCATCCGGTATCAGCGAGCGCCAGCTTCGCCGACTCAGTAAGCTTTATACCGGGTTGTCGCCCAAATCCCTCCAGCGCATCTTCCGGTTCCAGCAAACCCTGGCAAAAATGCACCGATGTAACGACCCCTCTGCATGGGCTGCCTTTTACTACGACCAGTCCCACTTCATCCGAGAGTTCCGAGCTTTTACCGGAATGACGCCACTCGCCTTTCAAAGAATGTCCGTTTTGTACAATAAGGAGAAAATCCGCTGACGTACCCTGCTCCGGACACAACAACAAAAGGAGCAACAAAATGATTGAAGTACAGTCAATGTTTCCGGTGATGGTTACGCCACAACTCGATGCGGTGAAAACCTTTTATGAATCCATTTTCGGCTTTACCACCGTGTTTTACGAAAAGGCGTTCTACCTTCATCTGGTTTCACCAAACGGTGCAGTGCAGTTGGGCTTTCTGATGCCCGGCCACCCTACCCAGCCGGATTTCCTTCACCCGCTGATGAACCCGGACGGTTATGTCATCTCTCTGGAAGTGCAGGATGCAGAAAAGGCGTATGACTTCGCGAAATCTCAGTCATTGACCGTCTCCCTTCCGCTCAAAGAAGAAGTCTGGGGACAGTATCATTTTATGGTCACAGATCCCGCCGGTATTCAGGTGGATGTGGTGCAAAATATCGACCCGAAATAACCGGCAGCAAATAAAAGGGTGTTCCGGGTTCATGCACACTGAACCCGGAAACTCAAAAACAAGAAAAGTGTCCCTCATCCATTCGCCGCGCTTGTGCTAACCTCATCCTAACTGACTGACACATCACCGGAAGTTATTACTGATGCGAATTCCTGCCCGTTTAGGTACAACCCTGTTGGGTCTGGCATTACTTTTTTGCAGCTCTAGCACGTTGGCTGCCACGCACTCCTGGCAGACACCGGCTTTTATTCTTAATGCCTTCCATCAGATAGCGCTGAAAAACGAATATACGCCGGGTGAGCAGCGGGTCCGTAAGTGGACGCACCCGGTCAGCGTCTGGATTGAACATAAAGTGGGTGACCGCCAGCTCCATAGCGAACTGGTTGCCTTACACCTCCAGCAGCTCTCGACACTGACTGGATTGCAGTTTACGAAAGCTGATTCCCAGCAATCAGCCAATCTGTCCATTCTTTTCACCCGCCAGTCCACCTGGTTCAGGGATGCCCGAAAACTGTTCGGCACCCGGGATATTTCTTTTTTGAATGGTGCGGTGTGCGCTGCCCATTTCTCCACCAACGGCCGGGGGAGCCTGACCAAAGCCGGGGTTGTTATTCCGGTCGACCAGGCAAGGATGCACGGCAAACTGGTTGCCTGTGTTGTGGAGGAAATCACCCAGATATTGGGATTGCCAAACGATTCCGAGCAGGTATACCCCTCAATTTTTAATGACAGGACGCCGGAGGATTTGCTCTCCGGGCTGGACAGTCTCCTGATAAGGATGCTTTACCAGCCAGACATTCATCCCGGACAGAGCTGGCAAACGGTAAAACCCAAATTAGAGCAAACCCTGAAGAACTGGCAAAAAGACGGCACTATCGCAAGGGCATCCTCAGAGATCCGGCAAGGTGGTCTCTATAAATTGATGGGTATGTAAACACCCGAACACCGGATTTTAAGCAATTGATTTTATAACAACTTTTAAATTAAGTGACGCCGGTATCACATCAGTATAAAAGTTTGATCCAAGCGTTAACGGAATCAATACAACCAGAGGATAATATTGAAAAACCGCATCAAAACACGGTGCGACAATAACACTTTAAGCAATGTAACGGGCCACTATGTTCACACTCTTTATCCGGCGGCTGGGACCTCTTTTCATTCTGGCTGCTGCCATTGGCGGTGCATCACTGCTAATGGCAACAAAGGAAAAACCGGAAAAGCGCGAGACCAAGACACCACTTCCTGTCGTGGAAGTTATGGCTGCTCATCCGGCAACCATTACCCTCGACATATCCTCCTATGGCACCGTTGAACCCAAAACGAAAACCCAGCTCACCAGCGAAGTACAGGGGCGAATCATCGCCCTGTCCGACAAATTCGTTGCCGGTGGCCATGTTGAAAAAGGCGAGTTGCTGGCAAATATCGAACCTGCCGACTACCAGGCAGCAGTAAGGCAATCCGAAGCTGCCCTTGCCCAGGCCCAGGCCTCCCTCAACGAAGAAAAAGCCCGGGCGGAAGTTGCAAAAACCGAGTTCCGGGATTTCAAACGCGGCGCTGTTCCGGCACTTGGCCTGCGTATCCCACAGCTCAAACGCGAAGAAGCGAACGTAAAATCAGCCCGGGCGGCATTGGAAAGTGCCCGTCGGAACCTGTCCCGCACCGAAATTCGCAGCCCTTTCTCGGGGTTAATCCGAACCCGCAATATTCAGCTTGGTCAGTATGTGGGCATTGGCAGTAACCTTGGTGAGCTCTACGGCACTGAAAGCGCGGAAATTCGCCTCCCGATAACCCTTAATAACCTCGCGTCCCTGCCTAAAGAGAATGTGACCGGGACACCGGTGACACTCTCCATGAACGCAGAAAACGGCAACTACCAATGGCGCGGCCAACTCGTTCGCTCCGAAGGCGTGGTTGATCCACAAAACCGGATGATTTACCTGGTGGCGGAAGTGCCGTCGCCTTACAACCAGCCGCAGACAGGCGCTCCACTCAGGTTCGGGGCGTTTGTCAGCGGCACCATAGAAGGGAAACAGGTACAAAACGTCACCCGGGTTCCCCGTTATGTGGTAGACAACGGGCAGGTTGCAGTGATTACCGAGGAAGGTACGGTTGCCTGGCGCGCAGTGGACGTCATTGGCAACCAGGGTGACGACGTGCTGGTCTTCAACAGCCTGCAGGAAGGCGATCGCATCGCGCTGACCGGCCCTGCGAACCTGCGTGAGGGCATGGCAGTGACTGTCGTGGAAGAAAACCTGACCGCAACCCTCAAGCAAACAGACTGAAGGCGTAGAGATGAAAGTTCATGACACCTCATCCGGCATCATCAGTTGGTTTGCCCGCAACCCGGTTGCAGCTAACCTGCTGATGGTTATCCTGTTGGTCGGCGGCATGTTCAGCGCGCTGCTGATCAACAAAGAAGTTTTTCCCCGGTTCGAACTCAACCGGATACAGGTTTCCGTGGCCTACCCTGGCGCGACACCGGATGACATAGAACAAGGCATCGTCCTCAAAATTGAGGAAGCCATCGAAGATGTTACCGGGATGGAAAAGGTCACGGCTATCTCCCGGGAAGGCGTAGGCTCTGTCACCATCGAAGTTGCTGATGGTTACGAAACGCAGGATGTCCTCGACGATATCAAGCGCCGGGTGGACAGTATTTCCACCTTCCTGCCAGCATTGAAACCCCGGAAGTCTTTCAGCTGGAGCCACGCAGCAATGTGATATGGGTTTCCGTATATGGCGAGCTGGATGCCCGGGCTCAGAAGAACCTTGCCAAGCAAATCCGCGATGAGCTGGCCGCGCTGCCGTCACTTTCCGGCGCAGAACTCAGCAGCGTGCTGAAAGATGAAATTGCCATAGAGGTGTCAGAAAACCAGCTCCGGAAGTTCGGTCTCACCTTCTCTCAGGTGGCCGCTGCGGTGCAAAAAGCCTCGCTCGACCTTCCAGCCGGAAGCATCCGCACTGAAGGCGGAGACATACTCCTTCGTACCAAAGGACAAGCCTACTACGGAGAAGATTTCAAGAATCTGACGCTGGGAACCCGCCCCGATGGCAGCCGCCTTATGCTGTCAGACGTTGCTACGATAAACGACGGCTTTGAAGACCGTATGAGCTATACCCGGTTCAACGGCAACCCAGCGGCGATTATCGAAGTGGTCAGCGTCGATGACCAGGACGCACTTGCTATCTCCAAAGAGGTTAAAGAGTACATTGAAAAACGCCGTACAACGCTGCCGGACGGCGCCAAGATTGATACCTGGGGCGACTTGACCCACTACCTTGAAGGGCGTCTGAATATGATGCTCTCCAACATGTTTTACGGTGCGCTGTTGGTGTTTTTGATTCTGGCACTGTTCCTGGATCTTAAACTCGCGTTCTGGGTGATGATGGGGTTGCCGGTGTGTTTCCTTGGCACGTTGATGGTCATGCCCATGGAGCCTTTTAACCTCACCATCAATCTGCTCACGCTGTTTGCCTTCATTCTCGTGTTAGGTATCGTCGTCGACGATGCCATTGTGATCGGGGAAAGTTCCTACAACGAAATCGAACGCAAGGGGCACTCCGTCGATAACGTCATTATCGGTGCACGCCGGGTCGCCGTACCCGCCACGTTCGGGGTACTCACCACCGTCGCGGCCTTCTTACCGACGATCATGGTAACAGGCACCATGAGCGTTATCTGGAAGTCCATCGGCATGGTCGTTATTCTTTGCCTGCTGTTTTCTCTGGTAGAGTCCAAACTCATCCTCCAGCCCACCTTGCCCATATGCGGTACCGGCCAAACCGGGGAAGAAACCCGCTTTCCCGGGCCAAACTGCGCTTCCATAAAGCGTTGGATCACTTTATCCATCACGGCTACCGGCGTTTTATCACCGGTTGTATCAACTGGCGCTACCATGTACTGGCAGCTTTTGCCGGGGTACTCATCCTTGCCGGGGCGTTGCTTGCCAGCGGGCAGGTGCGCTGGGTCTTTTTCCCCAATATCCCGTCTGATTTTTTGCAGGTCAGCCTGGATATGGAAACCGGCACCGCGGAAAAAGATACCCTGAAAGCGCTGCAAAAAGTCGAAAGTGCCCTTTACGCCACAGATGAAAAGTTGGAAGAGGAATTTGGCAGTGGCGTTGTGAAACACAGCCTGGTTGCCCTTGAAAGTGCAACAAATGCCTTCCTCTTTATCGAACTGACAAAGTCGGAAACCCGGGAGATAGACGGTATCAGTATCTCCAATGCCCTGCGTGATGCCATCCCGCCACTTGCCGGGGTGAAAAAACTCTCCATGGATGCCTCTACCAACAACGGCGGAGGTGCTATCGCATTCCGGCTTCAAGCCGATGATTTGGAAATACTGTCGAGCGCTTCCCAGGCACTGAAAGACAAACTGTCGACTTATCAGGGTGTGTTTGACATCACTGATAATTTTGGCGACAGCAGTGAGGAAATCCGGCTTTCCGTTCGCCCGGAAGCCGAAGCCCTTGGGCTCACTCTGGCGGACCTCGCTTCCCAGGTACGTTATGCCTTTTACGGCTTCGAAGCACAGCGGATATTGCGCAATAAAGAAGAAGTTAAAGTGATGGTGCGCTACCCTAGCGACCAACGCAGAAGCCTCAGCCACCTTGAAAATATGATGATTCGCACCCCGGACGGAACGGCTCTGCCTTTCTCATCTGCAGCGGATATCGACGTGTCCGAAAGCTATGTTTCTATCAACCGGATAGATGGCAAGCGAGCGGTGTCTGTAACCGCCAACGCAGATAAAAATGAGGTGGAGCCCGGAAAAATAGCCGCTGAAATCAGCACCGAATTTTTGCCAGAACTGCAGGCACGTTACCCGGGTGTGACCGTGTCACTGGAAGGGGAAACCGAAGAAGAGCAAAAAGCCATGTTCAGCCTTGCGCAGGGTTTCTTCTTCGCTCTCTTTACTGTCTATGCCCTGATGGCTATTCCGCTCAAATCATATACCAGCCGCTTATTATTATGTCGGTTATTCCATTTGGGATGATTGGCGCTGTTGTCGGTCACTTCCTGCTCGGGATCTCTATGAGTGTGCTCAGTATGATGGGAATTATCGCCTTGGCCGGGGTGGTGGTGAACGATTCTCTGATTCTGGTGGACTTTGTAAACCGCGCCCGGCGTGAAGACGGGGCTGACAAACTGACGGCTGTGGTCGATGCAGGTTGTTTCCGCTTCCGGGCAATCATGCTGACTTCACTGACCACCTTTTTTGGTCTGGTGCCTATCTTGCTGGAAACCAGCCTGCAGGCAAAAATTGTTATTCCTATGGCTACGTCCCTTGCCTTTGGCATTCTGTTTTCCACTCTGGTCACCCTCATTCTGATCCCGGTTTTGTATATCGTGATGGATGATTTCCGCCGGTTTTTCGTATGGTGGTGGAAACCCGGGGCGGGCAAAACGGAGCATGAAAAAGCCTGATTAACCTGTCCCCAAATCCCTTCAAGGTGCAGGTTTGGGGATATAAATCCGCCTTTTTAGGGGTAACAACCACGTTACCCCGTATTTCATCAATTTGTAAAAGCCAGAGCTGGATTTCAGTCTAAAACGGTGAATACTAACCATTTTTCGGTCGCTCCACATACTATCCAGATACCTGAATCAGACATCCAGAATTTGTAACCACATGGAATTTATAGATAATTTTTTATAAATTTTTAATTTGATTTCCCGAACCAAAAACCTTAGGATTCATCGCGAATTCCGGCCTCTCTCCCGGGATTTACCATCATCAGGGCGATACAACATCCCCGACCAACTCGCCGTTCCCTACCGGGTTTTCGCGCGACACTATTACCGTCTTCGACGGTTTCAACGGGTTAACAGCGCGGCTTTCGCACTTTCCCTTATTTCATAGTCTCTGCCACGGCG
The DNA here is from genome assembly GCA_001310455.1 of Photobacterium sp. JCM 19050. GTDB lineage: Bacteria > Pseudomonadota > Gammaproteobacteria > Enterobacterales > Vibrionaceae > Parasalinivibrio. The sequence continues at coordinate 32,175 of BAXG01000011.1, read as the reverse complement.
AGATCACGACAACCGGCTCAAATTGCTGTGTCTATAGCCGGCACAATGTACCCCTTACCGACAGCCTGTGCTTTCGCACTCCAGGCAGGTATTCGCTTTGCCCATTCAGATGGCAAATCAGGTTCGTGACCTCCCATGGCGGCTTTCGCCTGACCTCGTCAGCGCGTCATTTTTAGGAGGAGCATATGCCAAACGGCTTGATGCTTAGTGACCTCGCCATTGCCGGGGCCTTATTGTTGCTGGGAAAAATCCTGCGGGTTCACTTTTCCATTTTCCAGCGTCTTTACCTGCCTCTGCCGTACTGGCAGGCATGATTGGGCTGGCACTCGGCCCAGCCGGGTTAAATATCATTCCGTGGACAAGCGGCTTCGCCTCGAACGCTGGCTTGCTGACCGCTGCACTTTTCTCGGCACTTGGCCTGGCGACCGATCTCCCTTCACCGTCGGTTGTGGCAAAACGTGCTGGTTCGCTGTGGGCATTTAACCAGGTAGCTCCGTGTCCCAGTGGCTGTTTGCCGCTTTACTCGGCCTGTTTCTTGCCACCTTTATCTGGCCGGATCTCAGCCCGGCTATCGGCATCACCCTGTCTGCGGGCTTTATGGGTGGTCATGGCACGTCTGCTGTGGTGGGTAACATTCTCGGCAATATGGGTTGGCAGGATGCATTCACTCTCAGCCTGACATTCGCAACTCTCGGCATTTTTGTTTCGATCTCCGTGGGCATGATGATCCTGCAGGTCGCACTGAAACTCGGCTTGATCAAGCGTTTTACCACCTTCGCCAGCATGAGCGATCACGAGCGTAAAGGACTGGTACATCCGGACGACCAGGAAGCCGTCATGAAAGACTCCATGTCTTCACTGTCGGTCGATACTTTTGCGGTCCATGCCGCGCTGGTTCTGGTGGTTACGGCATTCTCCTACGTGTCAGCGCATTACCTGTCTTCATTCCATGACAAGGTACAGATTCCGACCTTTGTTACCGGCTTCCTTGGCGGGATGTTTATTCGCATTATCGCCAAACGCACAAGCGCATCACGCTACCTGTGCGACAAAGTGTTCGATCACGCCGCCGGCATTTCCACCGACTACCTGATCGTGTTCGGCATCTCCGCTATCAAGATCACCGTCTTGGTCCATTACCTCGCACCTATGGTGATTCTGGCGATTGGTGGCATCTGCTTCACCCTGTTCCTGGTGCTTTGGGTTGCACCACGCATTCTGGGTGATGACTGGTTTGAGAAAGGTATTTTTTCCTGGGGCTGGCTGACAGGCACCGTTGCCATGGGTATCGCGTTGCTGCGTATCGTCGATCCGAAGATGAAAAGCCGGGTATTGGATGATTACGCCATCGCGTATGTGCCGGGGTCAATTACGGACATCTTTATTATCTCCCTGATGCCGGTTGCGATGATGACGGGTATGCAGTGGGAAGCGTTTGGCATCGGTATCGCCTATATCCTGTTTGTGCTCTGCGTCTGGCGTTTTGGTTTCAACCGCCGCCGGACTGAAAATCTTACCAGCCAGGAATCGCTTTCCTGACAGGGGCTCGTTACACGAGCCCTGAAACCGCGCTCCGCGTCTGCCCCCTCTCGATCCCCCTATGCGAAGGGGGGCAGACCTTTTCTCCCCAGCTTGTTACTTCTTCATCACAGCCGGTGAACCTTTCACATCAAGGCCCTCGGCAGGCTTGGGCTTTTTCCGGCTCATCCTCACCACTGAAAATACCACCAGCGCCATTCCGATTGCATGGTAAAGCGTAAACGCCTCCCCCAGTACCAATACGGCCAATGCGGCAGTAATTGCCGGACCGACATTGCTGGTCAGGCTAAGTTGCGTGGCAGAAAGCCGAGCCATTCCGGCAGCGATCAGGAATGAAGGCAATACGGTACAGAAAATACCTATCATCACACCAAAAGCGATAAAATCGCCGGACATCGCCATGACATCAAAATCAGAAAGAGTCGCCTGCGTAAGGATCACTAGCCCGGCACTTCCCATACCGACACAGGTAAACAAGAGGCTTCCCATCCGGGTGATTGCCTGTTTACTGAAGATAAGGTAGTGGGCAAAGATAAACGCAGAAAGCAGAGCCAGCCCGGCACCCAGTCCAACATTCAGCCCGGGGCTGCCGATATCGTGCACCACGATAAAGGCAACGCCAATATACCCGCCAACCACCGCAGAAATCACTCCCGGCGCCGGTTTTTGTTTCATGTACAGCCAACTGAGAAGCACAACAAAGCTCGGGAACAAAAAGATAATCAACCTTTCCAACTGGGCCGAAATATAGGCCAGCGCTTCTATGTCCAGATAGGATGCGAGGTAGTATCCCAGTATGCCGATAGCAGCCGCTTTAAGCCCATGTTCACGGAATTTTTGACGGTTCTCCGGCAGCCTGCAAAGCCACAGAAAAATGATGAGGTAAAGCGGAACGGAACTGCCCGCCCGTAGCGCCATAATTGCTACAGCATCGCCCCCGGCCTGATAGGCCAGCTTGATCAGTACGGGCTTGGCGGAAAACAGAAAAGTGCCAATCAGGCATAAATAATCCCGATAGTGATTTGTTTGCCATCTTGCTGATTGTCAGCGCTCACGGCTATCTCCTTGATGATGACGGTATGGAGACTGTGAGCAAATGAAGTGATGTAACAAAACCGGCTGCATTTCTCACAGCCAGTTATACGTATTCGCTACCGGCTGAGGTTGTCTGCCAGTAGTAGCCACAATGTGCTGATGAATACGCTTTTCATTTATCGATTCCTTTTGTGCCCGGACGTGGGCGACCAGATTTTCAGGCTACTGGTTCATTGAAGAATTGTAAACAGCAAGTTAACTGCTATTTGGTCAGTTTTCTGAAACACCACTCCAACGGACCAACTTTGAAACGTTTCATCCAGATCCAACTGAACCAAATTGCAAACAGGCAAAATATCCCAGCAGCACCCAAAGAAAGTAGCACTGACTGTGGCGCGTTGAGGTAACCCATTTCTTCGAGTGTTCCCATCCCCAACAGAACATGCAGCACATACAGTGTTAGCGCCATCTGCCCGGTTGAAGCCAAAACTTCGACCAAAGGACCGTGGAACCTTTCAGTCAATTCTACACAGAGCATCGCAACGCCAATCGCCAGCGCTCCAGCGGCAACAATATACTGGGGCAAGGGCGGAATAACTGACGTAGTGACCACCTCGTTGATTTCCGTGACTGTCATCTCCCATTCCGGCGCTGTCAGCAAATATCCGTGAAAACCTTTCACCAGCAACTCGGTGATTGCCCAGATAACAAAGCCTGCAAGCATCAGTTTTCTCCGCCGCGCAGGGTCATCAAATCGCTGCCGGCCAAGCCATAGCCCGATAAGAAGAAATGCTGACCACGGAATAACCGGATGGAACCCGTTAAAAAACAGGTGGCGAAACATGCCATCAACCGTCCAAAGTCCATGATAAGTCAAGGTTTCCCAGTTCCAGCCTATGTCGTAATCAAACAAAAACAGCAATAATGGAAACAATAGCGTGATTAAGGCACACATTCGCAGCAAGTTTCTGTCAGATAGGGTAAAAACAGCCGCAGCCACAATAAAATAGATACCGTAAAAATGCAGAATATCCGCAGGCCAAACGGGGGTGTAAACAAGTCCGAAGAAAAACAGCAATACACCACGTTTCACGATGTTCCAACGCACAGAAGAAATGGAAACGTGATCACCGGATTCAACTGCCTTGCGGGTCAGAAATGCCAGCCCTACTCCGGCAAGCACCACAAAAAGCGCAGCCGCTCGCCCTTCAAGTATTGATGAAAAGGCTAAAGCCCACTCCGGCCCCGTATCGGCATTCAGCACAACCTTGAAATTGACGATGACCATCCCGAAAACCGCCAATGCCCTGGCAACATCAAATCCCGGTGACCTTCCCATCCCTACCACCCCACTTTTTAACGTGTATACCGACATATGCCAACGTAACCGACACAGTTGACGTTTTTGTATTGAACATGAGATTAATTGTGCCAAGCTACCTGGCAGTCCCAAAATTACGTTCAAAAATAAAAAAAGATTAGCTTTACAATGACCAAAACTACTGTACTATGGCCCACGTTAAGAGTTATTCAGTGACACTTTAAGTTTAGTTAAGCCTCAGATTCCTTCCTAGCCGATGTTAATTCTGCGTTTTCCCTTTTCTTTATCGTTGCATTAAATAATTCAAAACCTAACATCGCATATTGCGATAAATTAAAGACAGCTAAAAGAGAATTAAGACATGGCTAAATCTACTGGTCTGGTAAAGTGGTTTAACGAAGAAAAAGGTTTCGGTTTCATTACTCAAGATAACGGCGGCGCAGACGTATTCGTACATTTCCGCTCTATCGTTTCTGAAGGTTTCAAAACTCTGGCTGAAGGTCAAAAAGTTTCTTTTGACGTTGAGCAAGGTCAAAAAGGCCCGCAAGCAGCTAACGTAACTCCGCTGTAATTGCCTTTAATGAAGGAATTGGTACACAAACCAATTCCTTCATGCTCCTCCAATACCTTCTGAATCCTCTGTTTTACCTCTGTATTCCATCTCATTATCTCTTTACTTCCAAGTCCCAGAATACTTGCATCCATTTTTTTGTATAAGGAAATCCATGGCACGCTCAGTCAGTCGCCAGCGTTTTTGGTTTTATCAGAACCGCCAAACCAATACCAAACAATCACTAAAGGACAATAAATGATCGTCAAATATCAAATGCTTCAAGATAAAAAAGTCTGGGATGCAACCATGCATCAACTCAACAGCGATACCCTGCTAAGACATGTTCAGATGAAAGGCGGCGTTGCTGATACAAACCTTAATGTAAGATATTGTGAAGAAACCCACAAAGGTGAAATATCTGACAGCAATCACACTGTCATCGGTAATTTCCAAGTTTTCTTCTGATTAAAAACCATAAAAAATTAACTATTGAAACATAGTATATTAACCGTGAATTTCAGATAACTTTCCTGTACTGCAAGCAATATTAATTCGCAATCTGATCCCAACATTTAGTCCACATTCAGAATAGCTCAAGAATATTCAGACAGAGCCGGCCACACATCAGCACTCCCGTTAACCAAATGTACGGGTTGGTCGGCAGAGACTATCTTTTCCCCCGACTGTTCCAGAAATGGAAACTGAATTTCTAGTTACAAATTTCGTTGAATTATTCAAATATCGGCGTATTACTAAAAAGCAGTTTCTTCCTACCAAGCTAAAGAACGGGAAAGGGTCATGAAAAAGATGTCTGTGGCGCTGCTGAGTGCCGCCATATTGTCTGCGATCAGCCTCAGTGCTGATGCCTGTACCGGATTGATTGTCGGCAAGGGTGCCTCAACAGACGGCAGTATCATCATCGCCCGAAACGAAGATTTTGGCGTGAATAACTGGAACAAGCATATGGTTTACCACCCGGCCCAGAAAAACCAGGGCGGCGAGTGGCACCTGGGCAACGGCCTGGTGGTACCCATGCCAGTACAATTCTACGGTTATTCCGCCATGCCCGACTGGGATGCAGGCACAGTGACACCGTCTGGCCGGTATTATGAAGAGCGTGGAATCAACCAATTCAATGTCGCGGTATCCGCGACCACCAGCGCTGAATCCAACAAAAAGGCACAAGAGGCCGACCCTCTGGTAAAAAATGGGGTCATTGAAGCCGTTATCCCGACTCTGATCTTGCCTCAGGCAACATCCGCACGCGAAGGCGTTGCCCTGCTCGGCCACTATGTCGAACAGTATGGTGCCGGTGAAGCTAACAGCCTTTACATTGCGGACACCAAAGAAGTCTGGCTGGTAGAAATTGGCTCCGGACACCAGTGGATTGCAGTCAAAGTACCGGATAACAGTTACGCCATTATGGCCAACGGCCTGCGGGTACACGGCGTTAACCTCAATAGCGACAATGTGATGCATGCCAAGGGGTTGTTCGAATTCGTTAAAGAGCACAACCTGTTGCAAAACCCGGACACCAAATCGTTCAATTTTGCCAAAGCATTTGGTGTGGTCGGTGATATCTACAATACCGACCGAGAGTGGCTCGGCCAATCCATCCTGACACCGTCCAGCGACCAGGCAGTCCGTCAGCAGCAATACCCGCTTTTCATGAAGCCTGACCAGAAGATATCTGTCGCTGATGTGGCAGATGTGCTTGGTGCGACCTTCAAGGGTACGGTACTGGAGAAAACGGGCCAGCGCCCGATGCGGGTAGATCGTCAGTTGGAAAGCCACATCATCCAGCTTCGCCCATATATGGAAAAACCATTCCAGGGCCTTATCTGGCAAAGCTTCGGCGTGTTACCGGAATCGGTATTAATGCCGATTTACACCACATTGCACCAATACCCGGCAGCCTATTCCACCGGTACTGACCAATACAGCGACAATTCTGCCTACTGGCAATTCCGCAGCCTTACCACACTGGCTGAAACAAATCCCGACAGGTACATGCCGGTTATTAAAAACACCTGGGACAAACAAGAAAGCGAGCTCTATAAACAGGTTTCAGCAATGGACAAAATGCTGAACCAAACCTACAAAACCGAGCCGGCAACAGCCAAAGAAATGGCAGCAGATTTCTCTTACGGACAGCTCAATAAAATGCTTTCAACCGCTACTCAGCTTCGCTACAAGATGATGACGGACCTGACCAAACACACTGAGAAGAAATACTCACCGGAAGAGTTCAAAAAGATAATGAGCCTTTAACCGAAAACGAAGAAGGAGCTGATAAGCTCCTTCTTTTCAATACGAAATACATCAGTACATAGTATTTCCGTTCAATGACAAATCAGGAATTTCCTGCATCGCATCCCAGTGCTCCACAATCTTGCCTTTATCGTCGAAGCGGAAAAAATCCATGGTCACGTATTCCACGCCACCCGGCCAGGTCTGGTGGGTGTGCAGGGCGACCAGATCACCTTCCGCCACCGCGCGGACAAACTCAATGGACTTCTCTGGATACTCCTCCTGCATCCGGTTGAAATACGCGATAAAAGGCTCAGGCCCGTCTCCCACCAGTGGGTTGTGCTGGATGTACTTATCCCCCACGTATTTTTCTACAGCCGCAGCCGGGTCTCCGGTGTATGCCGTGTGATAGAAGGCAATGGCATTCTTTTTATTCTGTTCAAGGTCATGTTGCATAAGGGTTTCCACATCTTATTGGTATCAGGGTATTCGCTTAGTTTGCTGAACAAATAACGAATCCCGGCGTAACAAAGATAAGATCAGGCTGCTTTTCAAGACTTTTACAGACTCCAGCAATCAACTTCAAACTGCTTCAGGTTCATATAGACACCTGTGTTACAAATCAGACAGCGCATGTACAAACACACGACTCTTGCAGACATTTCTGGGCTTTGAAAACAGACCGGTTTTATACCAATGGGTATTAATGGGAGGCAGGGATGGAACACATCGCGTTGGCTGTTATTGTCCGCTACGGCCGGGTGCTGATTCAGGAGCGGTACCGGGATAACCGGGGGATGGTTTTTGAATTTCCCGGAGGAACGGTGAACCCGGCTGAAACCCCTGAAGCTGCGGCATTTCGTGAGCTATGGGAGGAAACCGGGATTGAGGCAGATGCCCACATCGCCACTTACTCTGATAACAACGAACTTGGTGGAAAAGTCTATTTCGTAGTGATGGTGATTGATGATGCGGCCATTCCCCAAGCCATTGACCCCTTGCGCCTGCAATCCTTCCATTGGTGCAAAATTCCGGACATTCCACTCGCAACATTCCACCGGGCTGATATAAATTTTATCGAGCGTCATCTTCCCAAATATATTCGGCATGCCAGACGATGTTAAATTCACCCATCAAGAAACTTGTCCGAGACATCTTTATCGTTAATTTGCTGGCAGCGGTTTTCGTGGTTGTACTTTCGCAACTATTGCCATCTTTTCGCATCACACATCCAAGTGATTTTCTCTTCTACATGGTTATCGTGATTTGGGGAATCGCAGGACTGACATGGATAGGGGGTGTTGAAAACAAGAATTGGGATGTTGATGAGGCAGCATACAAAACGCGACGGATGGTTTCAGGGCATGATTTCGAAACCGACAAGCAAACTTCCCAGAAGTCTAGTTTTCGTTTGGGGATGACAATGTTTATTGCCGGATTACCTGGAACAATAACGCTGATTATTTTGTCCACTTTGTCATAAAACTCCCCAACCATCAGAGAAGCACAACGTGGGCATCCCCGAAGATTAACAAGCCGCCACCAAAGCCTCCAAATACGTCTCCAGCACCAAATTGGCCTGTCCGCCTTTGCGGGTAATCGCGCTGAATTGCGTGGTGTATTGGTATTGCGCGGGTAACAGGGGTTTCATGCGCCCGTCAGCCACCCAAAGGTCTGCGAAGTGGTCAGGCAGGTAGCCAATATACTTTCCGGTCAGGATCAAAAAGGCGACCCCCTCCCGGTCGGTGGCGGTAGCTGTGCCATTCAGCCTTGCATGGATTGCCTTGGTCTCTGCGGTTTGGGCGTAAGCTGGAACTACCGCGTCCTGCTGTTCAATGGTATCCGCACTCAGGTTTGTTTGTTCAAAAAGCGGGTGGTTCTGGCTGCAATATAACCGGGATTGCTCTTCATAAAGCGGCAGGTATTCAAGCCCAGCCAGCGGACGCAGTGTTGGGATAACCCCGATGTGTAACCGGCCATCCAGGACCGCCAGTTCAATCTCATTGGGCGGAATCATCCGGATATTGATAGTCACATCCGGCCCCTGTTCCTTTAACTGCGCCAGCGCATTGGTAATTTGCATATGGGGCATTGTGACCAGCGTATCGGTTATACCGATATTCAACTCGCCTTTCAGCCTGTCATGCAGCGCGTTAACCTGGGTGCGAAAGCTCTCCAGCGAAGAAAGCAATTGCAGGCTGTATTCGTAGACCTGTCTCCCTTCGTCCGTTAGTGAAAACCCTGAGCGGCCACGCTGGCAAAGCCGCAGCCCCAGCCGGGTTTCAAGATCCGACATTGCGATGCTGATCGCCGCCCGGCTGATATTCAACTCTACTTCTGCAGCAGAAAACCCACCACACTCCACAACTTTCCGGTAGATCCTCAGAAGCCGAAGTTCCGCATCACTGACCAGCCCTTTGAATTCCTTTTTCCTTCCCATATCCGGCTCCGGCGGCGCTTATTTCCCACTTATTGTTAAATGAATGTTTAACTAAATGTTAATAAATTGAGATTTATTTAAACTATTCATTAGCGCACAGTCTGTCAACAGAACCGGGAAGCCGAAACGGGCTTTCACCCCATAGCTGTCACTGCAGGAGCGCCTATGAACCTCGATGGAATGATGTCAATGGACTCGCTGGAACCCGGGAGTTTAGAGGCATACTGGATGCCATTTACCGGCAACCGGGAGTTTAAGAAAAACCCCCGCATCGTTGTAGGAGCCGAAGGCAATTATTACCAGGATGCTGAAGGCCGTAAAATTTTTGATGGTCTGTCTGGCCTCTGGACCTGTGGAGCGGGGCACAGCCGAAGAGAGATAGCAGAAGCGGTCAGCCAGCAGATCAGGCAACTTGACTATTCTCCGGCTTTCCAATTTGGGCACCCCAAAGCATTCGAACTGGCAAATCGCATTACCGAGCTGACACCCCCTTCACTCAACCGGGTCTTTTTTACCGGCTCCGGCTCTGAATCTGTCGAAACCGCGCTGAAGATTGCACGCGGTTACTGGCGAAAAAAAGGGCTCTCCACCAAAACCAAACTGATTGGCCGCTCCCGTGGCTACCATGGGGTCAACTTTGGCGGGATCAGTGTCGGCGGCATTGGGCCTAACCGAGCTTTGTTCGGTCAGGCCGTCGATGCAGACCACCTTCGCCACACCGTCCTGAAAGAAAACCTGTTCTCCAAAGGCCAGCCGGAACACGGTGCATGGCTGGCAGACGATCTCGAAGACATGGTCGCCCTGCACGATGCCTCAAATATTGCCGCCGTCATTGTCGAGCCACTTGCCGGTTCAACCGGTGTGCTTCCTCCGCCTAAAGGCTACCTGCAGCGCCTGCGGGAGCTCTGCACCAAACACAATATCCTGCTGATTTTCGATGAAGTGATTACTGCATTTGGCAGGATGGGGGCAAAAACCGGTGCGGAGGCATTCGACGTAGTGCCCGATATCATGACCACTGCCAAACAGCTGACCAACGGCGCTATTCCGATGGGGGCTGTCATTGCCCGGCAGGATATTTACGACACCTTTATGGACGCCGGTGGCCCGGATTACATGCTGGAGTTTCCGCATGGCTATACTTACTCCGCCCACCCGGTTGCCTGCGCCGCTGCGCTGGCTTCGTTGGATATTATAAAAAATGACGACCTGGTTGCCCGGGTAAAAGCGCTCGCTCCGGCATTTGAAGAGCGCCTGCACAGCCTGAAAGGCACCCAATACATTGCCGACATTCGAAACTTCGGCCTTGCCGGAGGTCTGACAATAGAAGCCAGCCCGGGCGAGCCGGCCCTGAGGCCATTCCAGATTGCCATGAGCATGTGGAACAAAGGTTTTTACGTTCGCTATGGTGGCGACACCATCCAATTGGGTCTGCCATTTACCGTCGAACTGGAAGAGATCGACAGCCTGATTAACGCGCTGGGCGATTCAATTAACGAATTGGCCTGAACAGATAAGAAAGGAGTGACCTATGTCCTTAGTTGGCCATCTGATTAACGGCGAAGCACGCACGGATGCTGAGCGTACCCAAGATGTTTTTAACCCGTCTACCGGCGAAGTCTCGAAGCAAGTCGCACTGGCATCAAAAGCAACGGTTGAAGAAGCCATTGCCGCTGCGCAGGCCGCCTACCCTGAATGGCGAAACACCCCGCCGCTCAAGCGAGCCCGCGTTATGTTCCGGTTTGTAGAGTTGCTCAAAGCCAATTCAGAAAAAATCTGTGAAATGATTGGCCAAGAGCACGGCAAGATTGTCCATGACGCAGAGGGGGAGTTGCAGCGCGGCATTGAGAATGTCGAATACGCCTGTGGGGTACCAGAACTTCTTAAAGGCGAACACAGCAAAAACGTCGGCCCGAATATCGATTCCTGGAGCGAGTTCCAATCACTTGGAGTCGTTGCGGGCATTACCCCGTTTAACTTCCCGGTAATGGTTCCGCTGTGGATGTACCCAATGGCCATTGCCTGCGGAAACACCTTTGTACTGAAACCGTCCGAGCGCGACCCGAGCTCTACCTTGTTTATCGCTCAGTTGGCAGAAGAAGCCGGCTTGCCACCGGGTGTACTGAACGTGGTTAACGGTGATAAAGAGGCCGTGGATACTCTGCTTACCGACAAGCGCGTCAAGGCCGTGAGCTTTGTTGGCTCAACGCCAATCGCGGAATACATTTACACCACCGCCAATGCCAACGGCAAACGTTGTCAGGCGCTTGGTGGCGCGAAAAACCATGCCATCGTGATGCCGGATGCGGATATGGACAATGCAGTGAACCAGTTGCTGGGCGCGGCATTTGGTTCATCCGGCGAACGTTGTATGGCACTTTCTGTGGCTGTCGCTGTGGGCGATGCCGCCGCAGATTCGCTGGTAGGAAAAATGAAAGACGCCATGCAGGACCTCAAAGTCGGCGCGTTCTGCGACAAGGGCAATGACTTCGGGCCGGTCATCACAAAATCCCATCAGGAAAAAGTGCTGGGCTATATCAACAGCGCGGAAGAACAAGGGGCAGAAGTGGTCGTTGACGGGCGTAATCCGCAGGTTGACGGTTATGCCGGCGGTTTTTTGTCGGTGGCACCTTATCGACCGGGTAACACCGGATATGGTCAGCTACCGCGAAGAGATCTTCGGGCCGGTTTTGCAGGTAGTGCGTGTGAACACCATGCAGGAAGCCATGGACTTAATCGACGACCACGAATACGGCAACGGCACCTGCATCTTCACCCGTGACGGCGAGGCAGCTCGCTACTTCTCTGACAATATCCAGGTGGGTATGGTCGGCATCAACGTCCCGCTCCCGGTACCTGTGGCCTACCACAGCTTCGGTGGCTGGAAACGCTCATTGTTCGGAGATCTCCACGCCTACGGCCCGGACGCCGTGCGTTTCTATACCAAACGTAAAACCATCACCCAACGCTGGCCCTCCGCCGGTGTGCGTGAAGGGGTACAGTTCTCGTTCCCTTCCTGAGAAACAACTTAGGTTCTACAAAAGCGCTGTCGAACGACGGCGCCACCTCTCTTCCTAAAGTCATAAATTAAAGACAGTTTTGCCAATTCAACCTGATAACCTCAAAAGTTGGCCCAGCAAATCAGAACGACTTTGCATGCAAATCGATATCGAAAACATTCAGTGGAAAATTACCTATTCCCGATATTTCTTCTCTCGGGATCTATCGTCTTTTGCATCTCCGTGGCGATATGTGGGATATCTTGTTTGGTCCTCTTTGCTACTGATCCTTTTTGTGGTCGGCCTGGCGCTGTTCATCATTGCCGGTTTTGGCTTGTTACCTTTTTATATCATTCAGCAGTTCGAGGGAGTTGCCGCGCCTTGGGCAGCGGAACCGATAATACATGGTCTGCGTTTCTACCTGATGGTCTACACCGTCGTGTTTGTTCCCCTTATTTTGTTTGCTTCACTGAGCAAAGCGGAAGGCACCCGGCGGTTTTTGCGGGATGCGTTGTTTATGACCTGTTCGGTGACAGTTCCGTTGACCATGCTTGAGATTACCCGGACCTACCCGACAGAGTGGACAGGGGGAATCATTTCCCCGATGACTGCGTTTGACTGGATTCACTACTTTTCCATTGAAATGTTGGATGCCATCCTCTTTGGTCATCTCACCCACTTTTACGATATGACAGTGTTCCCAAGGCCAAATACCTTCTACACCTTGGTTTTGGTGTTCCTGATGAAGATTTACTTCACCGTGTCATTTGCCTGGTATTTTTTGTTTGTATTGAAGGTAAAGCTGACGGGATCCATCACCATAACGTGCAGCGCAGAAGACCTGCACCAATGGCTGCCTCTCTGGATAAACGGGAAACGGGTTATAGACCCGGCAACCATCACCATTCAGGCAGTCGGCGTAGAGACAAACATCCGAAAGGTTGCAAAAGCGCAAACCTATGAAGCAATGTTTGCTGAACCTTTGGTAAAACAAAAGTCCACCGCAAAAGATCAAAAGCTTAGGCACAAACTGCACCATCAAGCCATATATGAAATGCCACCTTTGTTCATGGCTTCAATGATGAACGGCGGAGCCTTGTTATTGGCCTCTTATCCATCCCGGTTATCAGCCAAACGTGGATCGATTTCCTATTAGTGTTCCTCAAATTTTTTGGCTGGGTGGCCGGCTCTGTTATTGGGCTCTTTTTTGTCCTTGTTATACTGGGATTTCTCAAAAAAGCGCTAAACAAGAAAAATCAGAAGCCCTAATCCCATTGAAAACAACCTGTTAGTCAAATCACAATCGCTGAAAACTGGCTGTGTTAGTTTATACCCAAACCCAGATTAACCACCTTCATATGGAGTATTACTGTGAGTGTTTTTGACAAGCTGCACAGTCAGGAAGTGTACTTTTGCGATGACGAAGAATTGGTTACAGAGCAAGTGAAATGCCTCGACCTCCTCTACGACTTCAACCAAACCCGCCCCACAGAGATGGCAAAGCGCAATGAGATACTAAGCCGCCTGCTGGCTGAAGTGGGAAAAGATTGCTATATCGAGCCTCCCCTTCGCGCCAACTGGGGCAGACACACCCATCTTGGCAAAGGCGTTTACGCCAACTTTAACCTGACATTGGTTGACGACACCCATATCTATATCGGTGACCATGTGATGATCGGACCAAATGTGACGCTCGCCACCGCCGGGCACCCCATTGAGCCAGAATTGAGAAGGAAAGTTGCCCAATTTAACATCCCGATTCACATCGGCAATAACGTCTGGATTGGTGCTAACTCGGTTGTATTACCCGGTGTCACCATAGGCGATAACACCGTCATCGGTGCCGGAAGTGTGGTAACCAAAGATATCCCTGCCAACATGGTCGCCGTCGGCAACCCTTGCCGGGTATTGCGGGAAATTGGGGAAAAGGACAGAGAATTTTATTTTCGGGAAAGGCGGTTTTCAGAAGAGTTGTTGAAGTCTTTTTAGGTTAAATACTGTCATTCTGTCGAAGGCGTGGCAGTATTCTAATTCAATGAGCGGCAAGCTGGTGAAACACAGAAGGATTATCCTGAATTGTAGCAAGAACCTTCGCAGCTAACCCAGTAGGATTACGTCGCTTTTTTTCCCAGCTTTTAATCGTATCAACACTCGTACCAAGGGCTTCAGCAAACTCCTTCTGGGATACATTTAATTGCGTCCGAATCGCCTTTACATCGGCAACCTGATAACGGGTTATACGGGATGCGTCCTGCTTACCATGTTCAATATCGACGGCTTCATTCAGGGATGCTTTCAGATCTTCAAAAATACTCATCAGCTCTCTCCTTTCAGTTTGGCTACCAGCGTTCTGAGTTGCGCTTTTTCTGCACTGGTCAAGGAATCCTTAACCGTTTTAGCATACGCTAAAATCAAGAAAATTTTTTCGGCATGGACGAGGAAATAGATTACACGAACACCTCCACTTTTCCCCTGATTCCCAATCGACATTCTCACTTTGCGAAGTCCGCCGGTATCTCTGATCAAATCGCCTTTTTCTGGTTGAGCGATAAGTTCAACTTGTAGCTTTCTTAACTCGTCATCCGTTGCCAACTCCCTAATCTGCTTTGTGACTATTGATGTTTCAATAAACTCAATGGCATGGCTCAAAGCAAACTCCCTGTAAAGGCATTTTAGGTGTACTTAGTACACTTTTCAAACGTAATATTTGTCACCCTAACACGGCTGTCACCGTAAATGCGTCCTAACAAAAAATATGAAAAAACTGTTGTCCAATTATTCGATGTAAACCTCAGTGCTTGAATAATCCATATGAAAAAGTACAACTTAGGTTTGACTTACCTCCTTATCAAACAATGATTGGCAGGCAAACATCACTGTTATAATCCATTACTCTGAATCCCCGCCTTCCCTGGAACAACTAACCGGATGAACGGCATTCTTTGAATAATCAGTTTGTCCCTACTCACTCTTTTTAAGGCATTAAAAAGGCGCTGTCACAGCGCCTTGCAATCATTCCCAATCTTAGCCATTCGCCTCAGCATCTTCCGCTTTAAGAACTTTGTGGCCCTCTTCGGTAACGCCCCGTTTC
The DNA here is from genome assembly GCA_001310455.1 of Photobacterium sp. JCM 19050. Taxonomy (GTDB): domain Bacteria; phylum Pseudomonadota; class Gammaproteobacteria; order Enterobacterales; family Vibrionaceae; genus Parasalinivibrio. Next base: position 16,947 of record BAXG01000011.1, on the reverse strand, counting down.
CAGTAGCTGCTGATATAGATATTTTCCCGGTCAACATTACGCTCGTTGTGAAAATAATCACGCAAGGTACGCATGGTGGAGAATTCGCTGGCGCTCCAGATAGAAACTATCCCCTCCTGCCAAGGCAGGGCTTTTGCTGCGTCAGCTAATACGTCCTTATTTTCTGTCGCCACCACCCATGTCAGGGAAATCCCCTCCGGCGCATCCAAATCCTGAAAGTCGTCCGCGCTTTGTACCTCAATAACCGCATACCCTTTTGCCGAAACCGGGAGCTTTCGCAGTTTGCCGGTCAAAGCCGGTAAAGCTGTCATGTCTGCGCAAAAGAAAAACCAGTCCGCATCTGGGTTCAGGTTCTGGATCGTCCCGGGTCCGGCGATACCAATGGTGTCTCCGGCTTTGGTGGTGACGGCCCAGTTTGCGGCCATTCCAGCTCCTTCAGTTTTTTCACCATGTTCCGTGTGGCGAACCATATCAATTTCAATCCGGCATTGCTCAGGGAAGAAACGGCGGATGGTGTAAGTACGCATCCGCGGGCGATCACCTTCCGGCAAAGCACTGATATCCGTTGTACCGGACGGGCTAAAAAGCAGTTTTACATAACCGCTTTCACAGTCTTCCGGATAGCTGCTAAAGCGCTCTGACTCCAACGTGATGCGTTGCATATTCGGTGTCACGGTTTCTGATTTCACCACGGTTGCGATAGCCGGGTTTGGACGTTTTTTCATGATCACTCCCCATAGAAAAGACAAATACGTTTGCCTTCCATTTCATGAACGGTAAATGGCGTTTCATAAATTGCCGTCAGCACGTCGCTTTGAATCACCTCCTCGACCGTTCCCTGAACCATCACTTTGCCTTTTTTCAGGGCGATAATGTTGTCAGAGAAGCAGGATGCGAAGTTAATATCGTGGATCACAATGACCACAGCTTTACCAAGGTCCCGGGCTAGGGTACGGATATTTGTCATGATCTGGCGTGCATGCTTGATATCCAAATTGTTCAGTGGTTCATCGAGGAACACGTAATCGGTGTCCTGGGCAATCACCATGCGATAAAAGCAAGCTGGCGCTGGCCGCCACTCAGTTTATCCAGGTAGTTGTATTGGATAGCTTCCAGGTCGAGATAGCGAATTGCCCTGTCAATAATCACGTCATCCTCCTTGGTGAGCCGTCCGCCACTGTGGGGAAAACGGCCAAAGGAAACCAGTTCACGCACTGTAAACCGCATGGTGATGTTGTTGGACTGGCGCAATACAGCGAGCTTTTTGGCAAGCGTCTTGGTATCCCACTCCACCAGCTCTTTGCTTTCTATCCACACCTCACCCTCATCACGGCTCAGAAGACGACAGGCCATAGACAGCAGGGTACTTTTCCCGGCTCCGTTGGGGCCAATAATCGCAGTCACCTCCCCTTTTTTGAAAGAGGCCGACGCTTTGTCTACCACAGCAGTATTGCCAAACAGTTTGGTCAGGTTTTTTAGGGAAATCATGTATTGCCTTACTGAATCTTCTGACGCACCAGCAGGGAGAGGAAATACAGCCCACCGGCAAAATTAATGATCACGCTAAGCGTGGTTTCAAAGCTGAACAGGTTCTCTACCAGCCACTGCCCGCCCAGGATCATGCTGACAGACAGCAGGGACGAGGCGACCAGTAAGGTCCGGTGCCGGTAGGTGTTAAACAGCTCCCGGCTGAGGTTGGCAACCAACAGGCCAAAAAACAGGACCGGGCCAACAAGCGCGGTGGAAATGGCGATAAGGATGGCAGACAGAATCAGCACATTACGGGTCACTTTTTCCACCGGGACACCAAGACTCACAGCGTTATCCCTGTCCAGCCAGAACACATCCAGTACCCTGTGCATACGGAACATCAGCACACAGACCACCAATAATGGAATGGCGTTGTAATACACCAGTTCCCGGTTGATGTTGTTGAAGCTGGCAAACATATTTGCCTGCACAGTGGCGAAGTCGTTCGGGTCCATCAGCATGGTAAAAAACGAGGCGACATTGCTGAAAAGCTGGCCGAATATCACACCAAGAAGCAGCAGAACGAGAACATTCCCTCCCTGCCCCCGGAAATAAAAGCCGAACAACAACATGGAAAACACCACCATGACAACCACTGACAGGCCGAAGTTCAGCATCGGGTTGAGAACCGCAGCACTGGTGGCTCCAAGCAGCACCACCACTAATACCTGGGTAAGCAGATAAAGGGAGTCAAAGCCCATAATCCCCGGCGTCAGGATGCGGTTGTTGGTGATTGTCTGGAACGTCAGCGACGACTGGGCGATCGCGATACTTGCGAGCACCATCGCAAGCACTTTCGGTGTCCGTCGTGACAGGAAGTAGCGGTAGTTTTCTGCATCCAGCCCGGCAAACAAGAACAGGCCAGTCAGGACAATGGCCATCACGGCAAGAATATAAAGCTTAACGTTGTCAGACAGCGTAATTCGGTTAAGCATCTCTCTGCCCCCGCACAATCAGGTAGATAAAACCCGTCCCGCCAAGGATGCTGATAATCATGGAAATCGGCATTTCATAAGGGAAGATAATCAGACGCCCGGCGATATCACACGCGAGCACCAGTAAGGCACCGGCAATGGCAGTAATGGGGATATTGCGGCGCAGGTTGTCACCGTAAATCCGGCTGACAAGGTTCGGTACAATCAGGCCGAGAAACGGCAACTGTCCGACAATCATCACCACACTGGCAGACATCACCGAAACCAGCAGGACGCCAATAAACACCACCTGCTGGTAATTCAACCCAAGGTTCAGCGCAAAGTCTCGGCCAAGGCCCACAGCAGAAATACGGGCAGCATAGAGATAGCTCATAATCCCAACCGGAATCGCGATATAGAGCAGTTCAAAATCGCCTTCAAGAATGTTGGCAAAGTTCGCTACCGACCAGCCGGTCAGGTTTTGCAGCACGTCATATTTGTATCCGATAAAAGACGCCATTGCCCCAACCACATTGCCAAAAACAATTCCCACCAGCGGGACAAACACCGCGTTCTTAAACTGGAGTTGATGGATAAAGCGAATAAACAGTAAGGTGCCGCCCATCGCACAGGCAAAGACAAGCCAAAGTTGATCCCCGTTTCCGAAAATAATCAGGCTAAGCACATAGCCAAACATTGCGCACTCGATGGTGCCGGATGTCGACGGTGCGGCAAACCGGTTCTGGCTGAGCTGCTGCATGATAAGCCCGGCAATACTGAGCCCGGCACCGGCAAGCAAAATGGCGATAAGTCGTGGAAGTCGGCTGGTAAACAGCAGGAAAAGCGCTTCGTTGTCACCGGCAATGATTTTTTGGGGAGTGACGTTTGCCACACCAACAAAAAGGGACGCAACACTCAGTGCGACAAGGAGGAAAAGTAACGTTCTCAAACAAAAACCTCGGCGTGAGAACCACGCGGGAAAACACCTCCGCAGTGACGGAGGTGGTATACCCAAACCACTTCTAAGTGCAGTTTTCAGCAAGAATGGATTGGGTATATACCTTTAAATGATTAGTTGGCAGATACGCCGGAAACGTCTTTGATCATCTGGTCGGTCGCAGTCACACCCGCGATCGCCAGGTACCACGCATCCATATCCAGGAAGGCAATTCGGTTTTGTTGGTAGGCCTTGGTGGTCTTAATCAGATCATTGGCAAACTCTGCTGCAGCCGTGCTGTTATCCGGGTTGAACAGGGCATCTTTATCCAGGACCAACACGGTACTAGGGTTCTTCTCCCGGATAAATTCATAGGAAATCAGGTCACCATGGGTTTTGGCTTTCACTGCCTGAACATTTTCCTTGAAGCCGAAATCGCTGTAGATAACGGCAAATCGTGAACCGGGGCCAAAGGTTGAAATGTTGCCACCAGCGCTCATTACTGTCAGGGCATCATAGTCGCTGGACTGGTTATTACTCCGAATTGCGCTGAATTTGGCATCTACATTGGCAATTTTTGCTTCAACCATGTCTTCAATTTCGAAGATTTTGCCGAGCATACGCCACTGCTTCTGGGTTTCAGGCCAGTAGCCTTTTTTGTTGTCGATGGCAAAAACAACAGTCGGGGCAATTTCAGAGAGCTCTTTATAAGATTCTGAAGCGCGTGGCCCGGTAATGATCAGATCCGGTTTCTGGGTGAAGATAGATTCAAAATCCGGCTCATGCAGGCTGCCGGAAGAGGCATAACCCTGAGTGTATTTTTTCAGGTAGTCAGGCGTTACGGCTGATGTAGAGACAGCAACCGGGTCGATACCAAAGTAATCCAGTGCATCCAGTGGGCCGATGCCCATAACCACCACACGCTGTGGCTTGGATTCCAGTTCAGTGGTGCCGAACATATGTTCAACGGTGACCGGCTTGGCCATCACCTGGCTGGATACGAGGGCGAGCAGTGCTGTCAGAAGCGTGGAGATACGCTTGGTGTTCGTCTTCATATGGCTACCATCTACTATCGTAACTAATAATAATTCTCAGTAAGATTCGTGAATGTAGCCGCCTGCCTTTGATCCATCAATACACGTTTACGTTATTTACATTTACAACTGACATGCCCCACAAAAAGGGGGCTGGAAATGGGAAAGTTGAGTGTTTCAGTCACCCTGAATAACCCCGCGAGTGCCGTGTTAAAGCGATTGCCGGGGAGGGTTAGGCCGTCAGCCAAAGCAGAAATGTTGCTGACCCACTATGGTTCCCCGTTTGGAGAATGCAGCCTGATTTCCCTTCACCGGCGTGAAGTAAAAGAGCTCAGCCGATAGAGCAGTTTCCAACGTGGCAACCGGAAGGGTTGGGAAGACTTCTAAGCTGCCCTCTCCCAAGCGCGCCACCATGTCAGTTAGTGCCTGCTCACTTTGCATCCATGCCCGGTGCAAAACGGTAGTAAAGGTGTCAGTATTACGCGGATGGACCTGATTAAGGCCAAAACTGTCTGACGCAATATAGGTTTCCGGCTGGTTGAGCAGCCAATTTAGATCTTCCGGCAGGCAGAAATCACGCTGGTAGGTACCGCCACCGTTCAAATCCCGGCAGATCACTAACAATGCCTTTTCAATACACTCACCGATCTCTTCACTGATTTGGCCAAGCAACTTTCCGTTATAAGCCGGGTTCTCACACACGATGGTGGTCAATGGCAGTTTCGGCGGCGGGTTCTGTTTCAGCCAACCGATAAATTCCGCTTCACTCTTTTCTTGCCAGAAATCAGTGGTTGGGAAAAACGAAGTAATGGTGCTTGACGCAAAGGCAAACGTAGGTATCCCAGCTCAGCGGAAACGCGCTTTCCTGTTGCCAGTTCTTCAGTACCTCATAGCGTGCAGGGAATTGTCCCTCATGACTTGCCCCACCGAACTTCAGGTGGCTGATATGGCAGCGTGCACCGGTACCCTCATGCCAGGCCATAACTTCCTGGATACTTTCCAGTATTTTGTCTTTCTGGTCACGGACATGGTAGCTGCAGCAAACCGGCATCTTGCACAGCAACCCATTCATAAAGCGGTACAAACGCTCAGCCGGGAGGCTTTTTACCGGGTGGTAGTTAAGGCTGAGGCTAAACCCGTGGAAGCAACGGCTGGGATCAGCTTCACCTTCCAGCACGTTGTATTGCTCGAGCACCTGATCAATCCGGGTTTCGATGACTTCATCGCTGTCGAGCGGGAAGCTGTAAAGGAAGCTGTTCAGCCCGAAAAGCTGGTAGCGAGTAACCGGACCGCCTGCATTCAAGCGGTTAAAAAAGCGGTGCCAGTCAGTATCCAGCATCGCAATATCACCCAAGAACCCGGTATACCGGATGTAGTCTTCTTTCGGAATGGATGAATCATAAACCGGGTGGAATCCGCACAGCCCGCTAACTTGCCGGGTAACACCCTGACGGAGTGCATAGTCGCGGGAACGCGCATCGCTGGCCGTGAAATCCGCATGGGTATGGATGTCGGTAATACCAGGAATGATGTACCCACCTTCAAGGTCGATACACACGCCCTCCATCCCTTCACTGTAACGGGCATGGTGTCCGGCAATTTTTCCGTCCACCACACTAAAAGGCCCTGGTTGGGTAAACCGGCCATTTTGCCACACTCTGGCATTCAAAAAGGTAAGCACTGATTGCGACATCATTTCCTCTACACGAAGATTCTGCAATGTGCCCAAGGTAGTGTGGTGGAATAAATCAGTGAAATGCCGTTAGTAGCGAGGTAATGCAAAAAATGCATCAGAGCATAGCGGTGATTTGAAAGTTTGACCCTTGATAAATGCAAAACACCCCGGGAATGCCGGGGTGCTTGGGTTTTACTGAAAAATCGTTATGCCTTGGCTTCTTCCAGGACAACGCTCTCTTCCGGCTGCTTGAGGAAAGCATACAGGAAGCCGGTCAGTAAGGTACCGGCGACAATCGCCAGCAGGTACAGCATCACCGGGTGAATCGCATTTGGAATCAGAAGTACGAACAGGCCACCGTGTGGAGCCATCAGCTTGGCGCCGAACAGCATAGACAGGGCTCCGGTCAGTGCACCACCGGCCACACAGGATGGAATAACGCGCATTGGGTCACGGGCGGCAAATGGAATCGCACCTTCAGAGATAAAGCACGCACCCAGTACAAACGATGCCTTGCCTGCTTCACGCTCTGATGCCGAGAACTTACGGCGCGCCAGTACAGTTGCCAGACCCATACCCAGCGCTGGCACCATACCCGCAGCCATGACAGCGGCCATTGGGGCATAAGTTTGTGAAGCCAGCAGGCCAACACCGAAGGTGTATGCAACCTTGTTAACCGGGCCACCGAGGTCGAAACACATCATCGCACCCAGCAACAGGCCAAGCAGTACCGCGTTGGCAGAACCCATATTATTCAGGAATTGGGTAAGGGCTTCCATCAGGCCGGAAATCGGGCCACCGACGATGAAAATCATCACCAGCCAGTCACCAGGCTGGCGATAAGCGGGATAACCAGAATCGGCTTCAGTGCTTGCATGGACGCAGGAAGCGGCACTTTCTCAGCAACAAACTTCGCGGTGTAACCTGCCAGGAAACCGGCAATGATACCGCCGATAAAACCGGCACCGGTGGAACTTGCCAGCATACCGCCGATAAGACCCGGTGCAAGTCCCGGACGGTCAGCGATAGAAAACGCAATGTAACCGGCCAGCACAGGTACCATCAGGGCGAAGGCGCTGCCACCGCCTATGGTCATCAGGCTTCAGCCAGCGTACCCGGCTGTTTAAACGCTTCGATACCGAACACGAATGACAGGGCGATGGAAAGGCCGCCCGCTACCACCAGCGGAAGCATATGGGACACACCTGTCATCAGGTGTTTGTACACACCGGTACGTTCCTGCTTACCTTCAGAGCCTGAACCGGCTTTCGCAGAATGTTGGTAAACACTCGCTTCGTTAAAGGCTCGCTCGTATTCCTGACGGGTTTTCTTCAGAGCTGCACCGGTACTGGTGCGGTACATTTTTTTACCGTTGAAGCGGGACAGATCCACTTCAATGTCAGCGGCGATAAATACCAGGTCAGCCGCTGCAATCTCTTCATCAGTCAGCTGGTTTTTCGCACCTACTGACCCGCGGGTTTCAATTTTGACATCATATCCCAGCGCCTTGCCTTCCTCTTCCAGCGCCTCGGCAGCCATAAAGGTATGCGCCACGCCGGTTGGGCAAGCAGTGATACCGACAACACGCTTGTTACCGGAGGAGACCTGCTCCGCAACGGCGGCTTCTGCTGGCGCTGTAAATTCAGTGGCTGCATCAACCGCACCGGTCAGGAAAGCTTTCGGATCGGCGTAACAATCCGCTGGCTGGGCAAGGAACACACGTTTGCCGTTGAAGCGCGCCAGATCTTTTGCCGGGCCAACAACCACAACGACATCAGCATCAACAATAGCGTCAGCCGAAACGGGGACGATTGGGGTGACACTGCTCTGGCATTCAAAGTTGGCCTTCCAACCCAGATCTGCAGCGGCTTTTTCAAGCACTCCCTTTGCCAGGATTGCGTTGGCAATCCCGCTCGGGCACGCGGTAACAATAACAGTTTTCATAGTTCGACCTCGTTCACGCCTTTCCTGCTAATGCATTCATCTCGACGCGATCAGCCAGTGCTTTCACGTCACTAATATCCGGTACACCCACACTTACCTGGCTGACTGCCAGTGCAGACAACGCGGTGGCAAACGCCAGTACGTCTTGCGGGCTATTTTCTTTATAAAGTCCCCAGCACATCCCGGCGACCAGGGTGTCACCCGCGCCAACGGTGCTGACTACTTTCATTTTCGGCGGTACAGCTTTGAGCCAGTTTCCGTTGTTCAGCCAAAGGACACCTTCTGCGCCGCGGGAAATCACCACATGTTCAATACCGGTTGCAGCCAGTTCTTCACCCGCAGCCATCAAAGACGCTTCATCATCAAGCGGTTTGCCAGCCCAGGCAGAGAGCTCCACTTCATTTGGCTTCACCAGCAGGGCGCGACAGACAACCCGGCTGTCAGTGCTGCACCGCTGGTATCCAGCGCCACTTTCTTGCCCTGCTCTCGCAAGCCTTTCAGCCATTCAGAGAACAACTCCGGGCTGATACCCGGTGGCAGGCTGCCGGCAATCACGATGTAGTCATGGCTTGCTGCCAGTTCAAACAGCCGGGTTTCCATCTCTTCGGCTTTTTCCGGAGACACGGCAACACCGGGGAAATTGATATCGGTCACCCGGCCATCCGCTTCCACCAGTTTGACGTTAATGCGGCTGGCACCATGAACACGAACAAATTCGTCACGCGCATCCATGGATTTGAACAGTTGGATAAAGGTGTCCAGGTTTTCATCACCCAGGCAACCTGACACGGTAACCGGCGTACCGAGGTCACTCAGCACACGGGCAACGTTCACCCCTTTACCGGCCGGATGCAGAGAACCCTCGTTTATCAGGTTCACTTCCCCAGCTTCCAGCAGGCCAAGGTTGCCGGTCATGTCCAGTGCCGGATTGAGCGTAACGGTAAGGATACGGTTTCGGTTCATGGTTTAGCCCTCACCCAGTCCGGCATCAATGGCCTGGCCAATGGCATCCAGCGCCGCATCTGCATCCGGGCCTTCCGCCACAAACTCAAGCTCATGGCCTTTGGTCACGCCAAGGCCTATCACCTTCATCAGGCTCTTTGCATTAACCTGGGCACTGCCGCTTGTCAGGTTGGAAACCCAAACCTTGCTTTCGAATTTCTTCACTGTCGCAACTAACACGGCACCCGGACGGGCATGCAGGCCATGCGGGTTTTTAATAGTGAATATGCGGGTGTTGCCTTTAGCTGCAGGCGCCTGGCTGAGGAGTTTCACCACGTTGGCAGCATCGCCGCTGAACAGCGCATCCAGTTTGTTGGTGTAAACAAGCGCTGCCAGATGCTCCATAGACGCTGCGGCTGAACCGTCTTTACCGGCGACCGCCAGCACACCGCGAACCGGACCTTGTTCGGTTTCCAAGGTGTCCTCAGCAGAAATAAACGCCATCGCGGTGTTGTTAACCTGAGATGAACCGGATACCAACCAGAGTCCCTGCCCCAGGTGCACCGCTTGCTGGCTCACCATATCAGCCACAAATGCAGGCTCTACCGCGCCGGCGTTACGCAGCTTACCGCCGGCAACCGCTGTCAGTTCCAGCAGACTGCGAGCCGGGAAACCCGTTTCTACCAGACTGGCATCGAACATCAGTTCTTCACCGCCTTGCAGCACGGCAATGATTTCGTCGGCATTGGCGGCATTTTTCAGCTTCTCTTCTACGCCATCAGCCGAGAGCACTTTAGTCAGTTGTTTGAGCACCCCAAGGTGTTCATCTGAACCGGCTGCAATACCAATCGCCAGGTATGCCTGTTGGCCGTCATCACCCCAGGCCACACCATCAGGGAAATGGAAAATCTGCAGGCCGGTTTGCTTTACTTTGTCACGGGTATCTGTGGTGCCATGCGGAATGGCAATCCCGTTTCCAAGGAAGGTGGCACTCTGTGCTTCACGGGTCAACATACCCTCGCCGTACCCTTCAGCAACCAGTTCACGGCTGACCATTTGCGCCGCGATCTGTGAAATAGCGTCTTGCTTGGTTGAGGCTTGTTGCCCCATCACGATGTCTTTTTGAGTAATTTGCAACATGGTTATCACCTGTCGTCTTTGGTATGTCGCTGATTGCTTTTACTTCCCGGTGACTTCTTGCGGGAACCCTACACATCGAATTTCAAATGGCTGACTGAATCGATTCAGCAATCAGTTCAAAAATAAGTGCGCCGTCACAAAACTCAACTTTACGCACTAGCTGAAACCTTTCAGCTATAGATGCTGAATCCTTTCAGCTTATAATGCAAATATCATTTTGACTGATAATTCAAATACCGGATCCCGATCACAGATATAGGAGTGACGATGACACTGGATGAAATTGCGCGCCTGGCAGGTGTGTCACGCACTACCGCCAGTTATGTGATTAACGGTAAGGCTGACAGGTACCGCATAAGCCAAAAAACCCGGGACAAGGTGATGGCGGTTGTGGAAGAACACAACTACCAGCCAGACCATGCCGCCACCTCCCTGCGCATGGGGAGTAGCCACTCCCTTGGCCTTGTGATTCCAGATCTCGAAAACGCCAGCTATGCCCGGCTAGGTAAACTGCTCGAGCGTCATGCCCGGCAGGCAGGCTTCCAGCTCATCATCTCCTGCAGTGATGATGATCCGGACACGGAAATGAGCGTTGCCAACCTGTTGCTTGGCCGGCGGATAGATGCCCTGATTGTCGCCAGCAGCCTTCCGGCAGAGCACCGGTTCTACCGGGATATTCAGGAGAAAGGCACGCCGGTGATAGCCATTGACCGGGCAATGATGATGAACACTTTGCCAGCGTGATCAGTGAAGATCTGGAAGGCTCTTTCCAATTGACCAGTAAACTGCTGAACGCGAAGCCTGAGTCCATAGGCTTGATTGGCGCTGTGCCAAAGCTGGTCGTCTCACGCGAACGGGAACAGGGGTTCCGTTCAGCCACCGAAAAATCCGCTGTCGATACCCGCATTGTCTACGGCGAGCATTTCAGCCATGAAGCAGGCAGACGTTTACTGCAAGCATGGATTGATGACGACTGTGTACCGGATGCCATCCTGACGACCTCGTTTACCCTGTTTGAAGGGGTACTCGATGAACTCCGCTGCCACCCTGCTGATGAACCGTATCCAGCTTGCGACTTTCGGTGACAACCGCCTGCTCGACTTCCTGCCGTTTGTCGTTCACTCCCTGCCTCAGGAATTTGAGCAAATTGCCGAAAAAGCCCTGTCACTGACCCTTTCCGCCATTAAAGGCAACTGTCAGCCGGGTGTTGATGTCGTGCCGAGGAAGGTGAAGTGGAGGGAAGCGGCAAAACACTGAGACAGACCATTTATAGTGGCGAGTGGCGAGTGGCGAGTGGCGAGTAGCGAGTAGCGAGTAGCGAGTAGCGAGTAGCGAGTAGCGAGTAGCGAGTAAAAAGCGGTGAGTAGAGAGATAGTCAACAGTAAATTTAGCCCCTTTCTCTTGGCTCGCCTCTCACCCACTCGCAACTCACTTCTACCGTTACGCCTCCGAATAATCGTTCCTCTGCCCCGGAATATCCGAGCGGTATTCCACAAACTCAACTTCTATCCCATCAGGGTCCACAAAATAGACATTGCGGCGGTATTCGGTGGGGGCGCCGGGATGATCAACTTCAAACCCGGCTTCCCGAAGTCGGACAATTAACCCATCGAGGTCTTCAACACTGAACCCTAAATGCGCCAATCCAACTTGATGACCGGCAAGGTCGCGGGGATCTGAATCACCGTTATTGTTCAGGCAAAGGTAGTTGTAGTCATCACCGAAATGTACCCACTGACGGGGCTTGCCTGACCACTCACCATCGCCACCTCCCCGAACTTCCCAGTGTGGAAAGGCTGCTTTATAAAATGTCAGGCTGCGTTCTATATCACGCACCACCAGATTTAAATGCTCCAATCTAACCATGTTCTTCTCCTTTTGAACCGACGTTGCTCGTTAATAGAACTTAGTAAACTTTTTTATTTACCAACATGATTTGTAAACTATCTCCTTTACTATCCAATTACCACCTTGTTAGTAAATTATTTTCTTTACATAATCAGAAGTGGGTACATTGCTGCAAAAACGTGCAATTCGGGTGCAAAAGTTTCACTCATGGCACATCTGCTTGCGATCTCCCAAAGCGAGGCATAGGCTGTCGGCAGCTAACAAAAGTTAAGAAGGAAATGCTATGACTACTGAGCATGCATACCACATCGGTACCCCGGGGCAGCCTTGGGGCGATGCAGAAAAGGCTCAATGGCTCTCTGAGCGCCACATTGCCCGCTCATACTTCGAAGATGTGCTGACCAAAATTGACGCATTGAGCGAAGAATTTGATGTTGAAGAATATGGCGCACTGCCTATCGACCCGGAACGCTACCCGCTGTTTGCTTTGAAAAGCAAACACTGGGATGCCAATAAACCCGTTGTGCTCGTAACTGGTGGCGTGCATGGTTATGAAACCAGCGGTGTCCATGGAGCCCTTCTTTTCCTCCAGACTGAAGCAAAGCGCTACGAAGAAACGTTCAACCTGGTGGTTGCACCATGCGTAAGCCCCTGGGGTTATGAAACCATCAACCGTTGGAACCCGAATGCCGTTGATCCAAACCGTTCATTCGTGGCAAACAGCCCAGCAGAAGAATCTGGCTCACTGATGGCATTTGTTGCCTCGCTGGGTGGTGACGTTTTTGCCCACTTCGATCTTCACGAAACCACGGACACTGACGAATCAGAATTCCGTCCGGCTCTCGCGGCCCGCGACGGGAAAGAATATGAGCCGGATCTGGTGCCAGATGGCTTCTATCTGGTGGGTGATACAGAAAACCCACAACCTGAATTCCAAAAAGCCATGATCGAATCAGTTAGTAAAGTCACCCACATTGCCCCGGCCGACGATAAAGGTGACATTATTGGTTCTCCCGTTGTTCAATTCGGAGTCATCAACTACCCAACCAAATCTCTCGGCCTTTGCAGTGGCATGACCAACTGTGTGTACGGCACGACTACCGAAGTTTACCCGGACAGTCCGAAAGTAACAGATGAGGAATGTAACCGCGCGCAAGTTGCCGCACTAACCGGTGGACTGGACTACATCCTTTCGCAGTCTAAGTAATCTAACCGTTTGAATTACTTATTATGTGGAACCGGTACCCTGCTGACCGGTTCTGCAAAATGTCACTTTTTGCACATTTAAGCCATTCATTTCATATAAATCAGCATCATATTTTTGCTCCCTATCTCACTACTGAGTCCTTATCACACAAATGAAGCATATTTCATATTTATTGGACTATGCTTCCAACTATGACCAAGGAAGAAGTAGCTGCTATGACCAATCCAATTGCAAAACTGCTGAAGGGGCTAGCAGGCCCGGCCTCGCAAGCTGAGAGTCAGGCGAAGCATGGTGGATGCACTGAACAAGTCGCTCGCCGTCATTGAGTTTGACCTAACCGGTAACATCCTTCACGCGAATGACAATTTTCTCGGTGCCATGGGTTACACGCTTGAGGAAATCAAAGGCAAACACCATTCGATGTTTGTCACGCCAGAATACGCCCATTCCGCTGAATATCGGTCGTTCTGGGATAACCTTGGCAGAGGTCAATATCAGTCATCTGAATTCCCACGGGTTGCCAAAGGTGGCCGGGAGATATGGATTCAGGCCAGCTACAACCCCATATTCAACAGTGATGGTAAACCGTTTAAGGTCGTCAAGTTTGCCGCTGACATTACCGAACAGAAACTGAAATCGGTAAACGCTGCCGGACAGCTGGAAGCGATAAACCGCGCGCAGGCTGTTATCGAGTTCAACATGGACGGCACCATCATTCATGCCAACGACAATTTTCTCTCAACCGTAGGTTATTCACTGGATGAAATCCGGGGCAAACACCACTCGATGTTTGTTGAATCCGGTTATGGCCAGTCGAATGAATACCGGCTTTTCTGGGATGCCCTTAACCGTGGAGAATTCAAAACAGCCGAATTCCGGCGGTTCGGAAAAAACGGGAAGGAAATTTGGATTCAGGCGTCATACAACCCAATCCTGGACCCAAGTGGTAAGCCAATTAAGGTGGTGAAATTCGCCACAGATATTACTGAGCAAAAGCAGATCACCGCCGACATTACCGGGCAGATCAGCGCAATCAGAAAGTCTCAGGCTGTCATTGAATTTGAACTGGATGGCACCATCCGCCATGCCAACGAAAACTTTCTCGCCACAGTGGGCTACTCCCTGGAGGAAATACAGGGCAAGCACCACTCAATGTTTGTCGATTCAGAGACCCGAAACAGCTACGACTACCAACAATTCTGGAAAAAGCTTGCTGCCGGTGAGTTTCAGTCCGGTGAGTTTCGCCGTATCGGGAAAACCGGCAAGGAAATTTGGATTCAGGCCTCTTACAACCCCATTTTTGATGCATCGAACAAGCCAGTCAAAGTGGTGAAATACGCCTCTGACGTGACAGAGCAAAAGACTCGCAATGCTGATTTTGAAGGCCAGATCAGTGCCATAGGTAAATCCCAGGCAGTTATTGAATTCAACATGGACGGCACAATCCGCACCGCCAACGATAACTTCCTCGGTGCGGTGGGCTATACACTGGACGAAATTCGCGGTAAACACCATTCGATATTTGTTGACCCTGCCTATGCTGCTTCACCGGAATATCACCAGTTTTGGGAAAAACTGCGTAGCGGAGAATTTGAAAGTGCCGAGTTCCAGCGTGTTGGCAAAGGTGGCAACGAGATATGGATTCAAGCCTCGTACAATCCGATTTTTGACGCCAACGGAGTACCATTTAAAGTGGTCAAATATGCGTCAGACATTACCGCAAAAAACGCGCTGTTACCGTTATCAGCGAAAGCCTTGTCGCTTTGTCCCACGGCAATTTGAATATTGTCATTGATGAAAAGCTCGACGACGAATTTGAACCGGTTCGTGATGCGCTGAACTCCACAATCCACCGTCTCAACGAACTGGTCTCCGATATTATTCGGGCCGCAACATCCGTCAGCCGGGCAGTAAAAGAGATCAAATCCGGTACCGATGATCTCAGCGAGCGTACAGAAGCGCAGTCTTCAGCGCTGGAGCAAACATCGGCCAGTGTCCAGGAGATGACAACGACCGTACGCCAGACTGCAGACAACGCTGAGCAAGCTGATGACTTTGCCCAAAATGCAACCAGCAAGGCAGAGCGTGGCGGGCAGGTGGTCAACCGCGCAGTGCAGGCCATCGCCGAAATCGAGGAATCCAGTAAACGGATTTCCGACATTATCGGTGTAATTAATGATATCGCTTTCCAAACCAACCTCCTTGCCCTGAACGCTGCTGTTGAAGCGGCGCGAGCCGGCGAGCAGGGGCGTGGCTTTGCCGTTGTAGCCGGGGAAGTCCGCAACCTTGCCCAGCGAAGCTCAAAAGCATCCATTGAGATCAAGGACCTTATCAACACCAGCGTGAACAAGGTACAAGACGGCACCACCCTCGTGCGCGAATCCGGGGATACGCTTGAAGAAATTGTTGAGGCAGTCAAAGGTGTGTCTACTATGATTTCCACTATCAACAATGCAACTCAGGAGCAGAGCCTCGGAATTGGGGAGATTGGAAAAGCCATTACCAGCATGGAAACCATGACTCAGCAAAATGCCGGCCTGGCGGAAGAAACCACCGCTGTAAGTAATGGCTTGTTGAGTGAAGCCGACAATTTGCTCAACCTGGTTCAGTTCTTCCAGATTGATACCGGAAACGTGGCAAAGTTAAAGTCGAATTAACCAGATTCTGAAACACTAAAAAAGCGGAATTAATTTCCGCTTTTTTGGTATGGAGTTATTTCCTGGTATCAACAGGCGCGGAAATTGAAAGATAAACACGCCCTATAAATTACTTTTTGGGTTGTAATTCCAAACAAATAAGTCACTTGAATTAAACAAGTAGCATAAAGTCCATCTGTCACTTTTCTTTACACCAGAAGATACGTCAATTCAAATCGCCCTTTAATAATCATAATCTTAACTTCAAGGCATTGAACTTGCATTCTCCGACACTTTGTTGAGCGTCATAATTCACCTAGTGTTTTTCGGAGTACATTGATGAAAAAAGCAATTCAGATTTTGGCAGCAAATCTAACAATATTATTAAGTCTTGTATTTTTGCCCAGCGCTCAAGCCGCTTTCTATACAGTCGATATCACCGATCCAAACAGCTATAACGCTATTTATGGCCCAAGGGATGGTGCTTCTCTTGATCGCCTGTTGATGGTTTATGACTCCGATACAGATATCTTCAGCTTCAAATATGACTTTACTTCCTCAACCACCGCTCAGTTGGGCGATGCTTATATTAAATTCACCAACAATGGTCTGGTACCCAACGGCAACACCGGCGACGGCAATATTCCGTGGTACCGTTTTGATGCAGAATCTCAGACGGTTGAAATCAGCAACCAAAATGTCAGCATCACCCGCAGCTTTGATTACAGCTATGACAGTGCCACACGAAAAGGCAGTATTTTCCTTTCGCACAGTGCATCAGACGTATTCTCATTTTTCCAGAATGAGCCCGGCATCACCAATTGGAGTGGCGGTTCATTCACCGACAAGCTGGGTCTTTGGTCACACGTTGTCAGTACGGGCTATTATCAAATGGGAGCAAACGGACTCGAGCGAGACCCGAATGTCACCACAAACCCATGGATAGCATTTGACGTTCATGAGCCGCTGGTTAGTGTGGTTCTTTCAGAAAACCCAATTCCTGAACCTGCTGGCGTGTTGGTGTTTGCAGGTGCCTTACTTGGCTTGTTCGCAGCAAGGAAACGCAAAGCTTAATCGGACATCAGATTGAAGAGGCACACTTTCAATGAAAGTGTGCCTCTTAGGTTTATACCCAAGCCA
>BAXG01000010.1 GCA_001310455.1 Photobacterium sp. JCM 19050 | reverse complement strand
ACCTTGAGGGGGTTTGGGTATAAACCTATATGCGCTTAATTAAGCGTTGGCAGTTTCTTCATCCGCCTTATTCTCTTCCCGGAGAGCCCTGCGAAGAATCTTGCCCACGTTGGTCTTCGGCAGATCTTCACGGAACTCAACCAGTTTTGGCACTTTGTAACCGGTCAGGTGCTTGCGGCAGTGCGCCAGCAACTCATCTTTGGTCAGCGACTGGTCTTTCTTAACCACGCACACTTTTACCACTTCACCGGACACTTCGTGTGGTTCGCCGATGGCCGCAACTTCCAGTACCTTGTTGTGCATGGCGACAACGTCTTCGATTTCATTCGGGTACACATTGAAACCGGAGACCAGAATCATGTCTTTCTTGCGGTCAACGATATGCAGGAAACCGTGCTCGTCGAATTTGACGATATCACCGGTAGACAGCCAACCGTCTTCAGTCAGTACTTCACTGGTTGCCTCCGGACGCTGCCAGTAACCCTGCATCACCTGTGGGCCACGCACCTGAAGCTCACCAATGCCGTCTTTGCCGAGCGGCTTGCCTTCATCATCAACAATACGGACTTCTGTCGAAGGAACTGGCAAACCGATAGAGCCGTTATACTCAACAGTATCGTAAGGGTACGCCGCCACCAGCGGGGAACACTCTGTCAGGCCATAACCTTCCATTAAGTGCTTACCGGTCAGCTTGAACCAGCGTTCAGCCACAGCACGCTGCACTGCCATACCACCGCCAACGGTCAGGCGCAGGTTAGAGAAATCCAGTTCATGGAAATCTTCGTTGTTCAGCAGTGCATTGAACAGGGTATTTACGCCGGTCAGTGCAGTGAATGGATATTTCTGCAGTTCCTTAACAAAGCCCGGAATATCACGCGGGTTGGTGATAAGCAGGTTCTGACCGCCAAGCTCCAGGATAAGGAGGCAGTTAACGGTAAGGGCAAAAACGTGGTAAAGCGGCAGTGCCGTCACGATCATCTCGCGGCCTTCCGCCAATACCGGACCGTACATGCCCTTGGCCTGCATGACGTTTGCCACCATGTTACGGTGCGTCAACTCAGCCCCTTTCGCAAGGCCCGTTGTTCCGCCAGTGTATTGCAGGAACGCCGTATCTTCCGGGTTAATAAACGGTTTCACATACTGCATGCGGCGGCCTTTGCGCAGTGCAAGGCGCATAGAGGTCGCATCCGGCAGGTGGTACTTTGGCACCATCTTCTTGATGTATTTCACCACGAAGTTAACCAGGGTGCCTTTGGCACGTGGCAATTGGTCACCCAGGCTGGTCAGGACAACATGCTGAACACCGGTATTCTTCACCACCTTCTCAAGGGTATGGGCAAAGTTTGAAACGATAACGATGGCCTTGGCACCGGAGTCATTCAGCTGATGTTCCAATTCGCGCGGGGTATACAGCGGGTTTACATTAACCACGATGCAGCCCGCACGCAAAATACCGAAAATGGCAATCGGGTATTGCAGCAGGTTCGGCATCATCACTGCGACGCGATCACCTTTTTTCAGCTTCAGGGAGTTTTGCAGATAAGCAGCAAATGCACGAGAACGCTCTTCCAGCTTGCGGAAGGTCATTACCTGACCCATGTTGATAAATGCAGTCTGATCCGCATATTTCTGGACAGACTTTTCAAACATGTCGACCAGTGATGAATACATATCCGGATTTATTTCCGCTGGGACATCCGAAGGGTATCGGTCAAGCCAAACCTTCTCCACGAGGATTCTCCTGTTTAATTCACGGGGCGGGCCCGCATTGAGAGCGTTAGGGTTAATACTTCAAACAAGCGTTTGACAATGCATACATTATATTTAACATGCGATTAACACAATGGATTTAATCGCGTGTTTGAATTCCTGTCACAAACTGAATTATCTGGGTTGCTACAGCATCCGGACTGTCGAGGTGGCAGTGGTGTCCGCCGTTAACCTTGACCAGTGTCAGATCCCGAAACCAGCTGTGACGTGCTTGTCCCTGCACGCCCCGAAGCTGAGGATAGCCTCAGTACCGAGAATCGCGAGTACCGGACAGCAAATGGCTTGTACAAAAGCCCTCGCTTGCCCGTCATCCATGCGATAAGGAGAAACCGCTTTAAGACGGCTGTCATGCCGCCAGACCAACCCTTCTTCCCGGCTTTCCAGGGAACGGGTCACCATGGGCCTGAGTTGATCATTCGTCAGGCCTGAACCTTTGCGGCGAAGTTTCAGGGCCTGTTCTTCATCTCTGAGTATCCGTTTTGCCGTATCACGGTACTTCACCCGACTGTGAAGCCCCGCCCTTAAACGGGTTGCCGCCCCTTCTGCCGGTTCCGACAGCGGGCCTAGTGCCTCTATGGCAATAAAGCCTGCAACGTTTTCAGGGAAAGCTCCGGCATAACAGGACGCAACCATGCCACCAAGGGAGTGCCCAACAAGGAACACCGGCCGCTGGAGCATCAGTACAAACTGATGCAACACATCGGCATAATCCTGGAAAGTCTGGAAATGGCCTTCAGCTCGGTGGAAAGACTGACCGTGCCCCGGCCAGTCGGGCGCATAGAGATTAAATCGCCCGGCCAGTAACGGCAGGAGTGTCTGGAAACTGGCAGAATTATCCAGCCAACCATGCAACAACACCAGGACAGGCGCATCCGGTTCAGCAAGCGATCGCTGAACGGCCAATGTGCCGTCCGGCAGGTTTATTGAGATATTTTCTGCCATGTATTCCGTATGAATTTGTTCTCAGTGTACGCAGGTTCAGGGTGTAATAACTGTCTGAACCCGACCGGTTGACACACCGACACCAAATCCAATACAACCGCCCCAAGGGCAACCTATACCGGAGCTGATGTTATCCATAATGATTCGCTGCTGGACGCGCCAAAGCTGGCTTCCGGTACTGTCAATCACCGGGAAGGTATAGCGGTATTCCCCCACTTTGCCTTCCTGGGTTCCGGCATACTGGCCGATTACAGTTATCAAACGCCCCTTGGCATATTGTACAGGTCTATGAACCCTTTTACGTGCGCAAGGAAGCGCCCCTGGGCTTCAGCATCTGGATTGGGCCGAGCTCCGCCGGTCAGCGGAAATGACACTACCTCAATAACCGAGTTATCCTTCAGGTTTTGGACTGAAGCAATAACACCACCCAGTCGAATTTCTTTGTCTTTCAGTGCTTCGCCACCAGCTTTAACTGCTGCGTAATCTGAAAGGACTTCTTCGTCCGTCCCCTTGATACTCTCCGGGACGGTCGCGCAGCCTACCACAAAAAAAGCCATCAGCACAGCTACGATAAACCTAGCCATCTTGTTCTCCTTACTCGGAAATTTGCCTGACAACGTGGATGCGGGATTTATTGGTCAGACAAAGATATCGACACCAAACATTGCGATGAGTTCGTCCCGCTTTTGTTGGTTCATAACAGAAAGGTATTCGCTGAGGGCCTGCCGGCTTTTTCCATCAGGCAAATCATAGTGGACTTGAGCGTGGGCTTCACCAGCCATCTCAGGATTGCGGATACCACGGGCGACGGCTGCCGCAACCTCTGAGGGTTGCGGCGCTGATTGCGCATCGTCCGTGTTTGGGGACTTCTTTTTGTTCAGCGAGGCCGGTTGACCTGCGCTGGCAATCCCTGTATCCGCACCATGGGATATCCTTCCGGCTCCGTTAACTCTCTCTATTTTCGTCGCTTATTCGCGACCTGGCAATTTTTTCCAGGCGACAGTGTCACGCAGGTAGACCGGAGCAGCCTCTTCAGGAGCGACGGTTTTACCATCTTCAAGCAGGCGCTTGGCGATCACAGCCATGTCCTGCGCTTCCGGATACAGGATGCCACTGTCTTCCGTTTCCAATCCGAGTGTAGATGCCAGTTCCGGGTAAGCACCCCAACCGGTTCCAGCCAGAGACCAGACACTGTCTTTTTCAGTCAGAACCAGTGCTTCAGGTGCTATTACTGTTTCACCGATGACCGACTGCCAGTCTCCATTTTCAGCACGTTGGTATTGCCCGAAATATATCTCGCTCATGCGGGCATCAATAGCGGCCAGTACATTGCTTTTTCCATTCAGGCGATAACAGCTTGCGCCATCGCTTCGAGGGTCGAGATCCCAATCATTGGCAGATCAGCGCCAAATGCCAGACCCTGCGCAATGCCGATGCCGATACGTACTCCGGTAAAACTTCCCGGTCCCTGTCCGAATGCCAACGCATCAACGTCCTTCAGCGTGATGCTGGCTTCTTTCAGCACCTCATCAACCATCGGCAGAACACGAGTGGTGTGCTCGCGAGCTGCCAGCGCACTGCGTGAATACACTTCGTCACCGACCAGCAGTGCAACGGAACAGTTTTCGGTAGCCGTATCAACGGCGAGGATTTTTACAGTCATTCAGTCCTCAGGGCGCTCTTTGTCTTCGCTATGTTCAGTTAATTCCAGCGATCCATTAATAGAAGTCAGAAATTCACTGACTTGCTCCAAGTCACGGGTCCGGGGCATCGGTGGCAAACTTCGAAGGAAGGTCGCACCATACTGGCGGGTCACTAACCGGGTATCACAAATAACCAACACGCCTTTATCGCTTTCATCGCGGATAAGGCGTCCGACTCCTTGCTTCAGGGTAATGACCGCGTCAGGCAGTTGAACCAGTGAGAATGGATCGCCCCCCTGCAAACGGCAATCCTCGATCCGGCTTTTAACAGCGGATCATCCGGCGCCGTAAAGGGCAATTTGTCGATAATAACACAGCTGAGCGCCTGTCCTCTAACATCAATCCCCTCCCAGAAGGCACCGGTAGCGACTAGCAATGCATTCCCCAGCTCAAGGTATTGGCTGAGTAGCATCTGTTTTGATGTTTCGCCCTGAGCCAGCACTGGAAGGGTTAGCCGCTGACGGAACCCTTCGGCTAGATCGCGCACCATCTGGTGAGAAGTACAAAGGAAAAAGCAGCGCCCCTGATTTTGTTCCACAATGGGAGACAGCATCTCTACCAGCTTGTCAGCGATGCCATAGCTGTTGGGCTCCGGCAAAAACCGGGGCACACAAAGCAGTGCCTGGTTTTCGTAATCAAACGGGCTGGTTAACGTCAGCTGTTTTGCCGGTTGCAGACCCAGGCGGTGGGTAAAGTGACTGAAATCATCGTCTACTGCCAAGGTAGCAGAGGTGAAGATCCAAGCGCCCGGTTGCGCCTCTATCTGCTCGCGGAACTTTTCGGCTACCGAAAGCGGCGTAATATTGAGGCTGAAATGGTACTTACTGCACTCATACCAGTAGGAATACCCGGGAATGCAGGTATCAGAAAGCCGGGTCAGGCGGTTTTTAAGAAGCGTTGCCCGTTCAAACGCGGAATCCAGAAGCTGACTTCGCCCAAGTGACAGCTTGGCAACTTCATGAAGCAGATCCAATGCCTCCGCAACCCTTTCCAATTCCCTTACCACCGGAGGATTCTTCACCATTTCACGCCAGTTGCCCCGGTAACCCGGCTCTCCGAGGACCAGACGTAAATCTGAGGTACACTGGGAAAGGCGGTCGGCCACTTTTTCCAATTGACGGGTATCGCGAAGCTCTGTCCGGTAGGCAATGTTGACGTCTTTCGCGAGCTCCTGAAGCTGACGGCTCGATATACTCTGGCCAAAATACTGACTGGCGATATCAGGGATCTGGTGTGCCTCGTCAAACACCAGTACATCCACTTCGGGGATCAGTTCCCCAAATCCGGTATCTTTAAGCGCCAAATCTGCCATAAATAGATGATGGTTTACCACCACCAGATCGGCTTCCATCGCCTTTTTACGGGCGCGGACAACATAGCAGTCTTTGTAGCTCGGGCAGTCTTTGCCAAGGCAGTTGTCATTGGTTGAGGTAATAGAAGGAATAACCGGGCTATCCTCGGCAATCACATCGCACTCCCCAAGGTCACCGGTTTTGCTCTCGGATGCCACTGGCGAATCTTAACCAGTTGGGTCAATAACGTTGGGTCTGAGTGACCGTTATGGCTTTCAAGGACCTGTTTGCTGAGCCGCTCCGGGCAAAGGTAGTTGGCACGCCCTTTTAACAGTGCAATACGGCCGGTAAACCCCATGGCACTGGTAACGCGTGGAAGGTCGCGGTGGAAGAGCTGGTCCTGCAGGCCTTTGGATCCGGTACTGATAATGACTTTTTTGCCACTTGCCAACGCAGGTACCAGGTAGGCAAAAGTCTTGCCTGTGCCGGTTCCGGCCTCAACAACCAGTTGGGACTGCTTTTCAATCGCCGATGCAACGGCCAGCGCCATATCGGTCTGAGGCTGGCGGGGCTGGAAACCGGGAATCGCCTGGGCCAGCATCCCATTCAGGGCAAAAAATCGCTCTATCATTGTAAATCTATACAGTACTGTTTGAACGCATTATGCCATTGCTTCCGGTAAGGCGCTATGCAAGCGGAGACCGGCTCTGAAGTGGTAAGCATTATATGCGAGCCGGATGTTGCAAAAAGTGTGGCGTGGGTCAAATAAGTTTGACCTTCAATCAGAACAGAGTAAAAAATCTGTTCAACACTAAATCAAATCAACGATATGCAGGCCCCATGGAACGGAAAACGCTGTTGACCTACTGCCCCGATGCAAAAGGTCTTATCGCCCAAATCACCAATATTTGTTACAAACACCAACTCAATATCATCCTGAACCGGGAATTCGTTGATCACGACAGTGGGCAGTTCTTTATGCGCACTGAGCTGGAAGGTTACTTTAACGACCACACTTTCCTGCTGGATATCGACCGTACCCTGCCGCAAGGCAGTTACCGCAAGTTGGTCGACTCCCGCCGTAAGCGCATCGTTATCATGGTCACCAAAGAATCACACTGCCTTGGCGATATCCTGATGAAAGCCTTTGACGGATCGCTGGATGTCGATATTGCAGCCGTTGTCGGCAACTACGACACACTGCAGGCTCTGACAGAGAAGTTCGATATTCCTTACCACCATGTTTCCCATGAAGGCTTGAGCCGCGAGGAGCATGAACAGGCCATGCTGAGTGTTATCAGCCAGTATGAACCGGATTACATTATCCTGGCGAAGTACATGCGTGTACTGACAGAAAACTTTGTCGCTCAGTTCCCGGCCCGGATCATCAACATCCACCACAGCTTCCTCCCTGCCTTTATCGGTGCCCGTCCTTACCACCAGGCCTGGGTTCGTGGGGTAAAAATCATTGGCGCGACAGCGCACTTTGTTACCAACGACCTCGATGAAGGCCCCATCATCGGCCAGCATGTCATTCCGGTCGACCACACGTTCAGCGCAGAAGACATGGCAAAATCCGGCCGGGATGTTGAAAAGCAGGTGTTGTCAAAAGCTCTGGGGATGGTGCTGGAAGACCGGGTGTTTGTGTGGGGAAACAAGACGGTGATTTTGTAAGCGAGTAGCGAGTAGCGAGTAGCGAGTAGCGAGTAATTTTCACCGATGTTCGGAGTGGCAGCAATCCCGCCACTCCAGACTCAACTCTCACTGCTTGCTCGATCTATTTGCTTTCGCTTTCAATCACCGCCCGCAGCGAAACCGGGTGCAGTTTGATACAAATATTGTCTCGCTTAAATGCTACAGTCGGGTTTGAAATCCGCTCCCCCTCACCTTTCGGTGAACTGCATTTTACCTTCACACCCATCTCTGGCAGTTGCGCCCAGTTATCTTCAAGAGCAGGGAAGAGTACCAGCACGTCTTCAAGCAAGGCTTCAACGGTTTCAGCTTTTGAGGGAATAACCCATTCGATATGCTCCCAGCCTTCAACCGGGTAACGTTTGTCTCCCGGAAATGGCAGTTCCACACAATCAATATTACCGAACTCAGTGATGTACCCGGTATCCAAGCCAACGACCACAATTGGCCGGCCATTAATGATGTTTTCCGACAACAACTGGCCTTTTTCCATCCAAGTCTGCTGCAGTGCTTTTGCTGACTCCGTATTGTTTACCCGCAAGGCAATATGATCCGGCTGGAATGGCGTCATATCCAGACCGAGCAAATCGACCAGCGCTTTCACCTCGGAAGTAAACGCTGACAACGAAGATTCCAGTTTTTCAACGGATAACGTATCGACAATCTTATTTTCCATCTTTTCTTCCATTTGCGTAGCACGCACATTCAGCGCATAACTATTCATAAGGCCATTCTATGATACGTGAGGTCTCAACCAAGGCAGGCCAACTGTTCCGCCATTGATTCCCTCGTATTTTCTTCAGCTTTACCCGTAGAAAAAATTCTTCATTATTCTTTATTTCGGGTTGCCAAAATACCGTGATTTATGGGTATTATTAGGGCCATTGACAGTCCGCATTCCCACATTTGACCTGTGGACTACCGCTATCTGCCAAATCATCGGACGAAAGATAGCATTTAGGAGCCCAGGACGGAAAGAATCTCCCCCGCAGGCGGAATGCACCAGGCACCGGCACAGCCACGTTGTACCGGTACTTCAATTAGATACTGAGCGCAAAAGGTAATCGAGTGAATATTCAAGCTCTTCTCAATGAAAAGGTCGCTGCTGCGATGACAGCAGCCGGAGCACCTGAAGGCAGCCCTGCGGCAGTAAGGCAGTCTGCAAAGGCCCAATTTGGTGATTATCAGGCCAACGGCGTAATGGGTGTCGCGAAGAAGCTGGGTTGTAATCCACGAGAATTTGCGCAGAAAGTTCTGGATAACCTGGACCTGTCTGAAATGGCAGAAAAGGTGGAAATCGCAGGCCCTGGCTTTATCAACATATTCCTGAACGATGCATGGTTGGCCAAGCAAGCTGACAAAGCACTGACTGACACTCGCCTGGCAGTCACGCAAGAAGCGCCTCAGACCATCGTTGTTGACTACTCTGCTCCAAACGTTGCAAAAGAAATGCACGTTGGTCACCTGCGTTCAACCATCATCGGTGATGCTGTTGTTCGTACCCTTGAGTTCCTGGGTCACAACGTTATCCGTGCAAACCACCTTGGTGACTGGGGTACCCAATTCGGTATGCTGATCGCTAACATGGTACGTAAAGAGCAGGATGGCACTGACGTATCAATGAACATCAGCGACCTGGAAGGTTTCTACCGCGAATCTAAGATTCTTTATGACGAGAATCCAGAGTTTGGAGAGACTGCCCGTAACTATGTGGTACGTCTGCAAAGCGGTGATGAATACTGCAAAGAGAAGTGGAAGCAACTGGTTGAAATCACCCTTAAGCAAAACCAGCGCAACTACGACCGCCTGAGTGTTTCCCTGACTGACAAAGATGTTATGGGTGAAAGCACCTATAACAGCATGCTGCCAGGTATCGTTGCAGACCTGAAAGAAAAAGGCCTGGCTGTTGAAGATGACGGTGCAGTGGTTGTGTTCCTTGACGAATACAAGAACAAAGACGGCGAGCCGATGGGTGTGATCATCCAGAAGCGTGACGGCGGCTACCTGTACACCACTACTGATATCGCCTGTGCCAAGTACCGTTACGAGAAGCTGAACGCTGAACGTGTACTGTACTTCATCGACTCCCGTCAGCACCAGCACCTGATGATGGCATGGACTATTGTCCGTAAAGCCGGTTATGTGCCTGAAGAAGTATCTCTGGAGCACCATGCGTTCGGTATGATGCTGGGCAAAGACGGTAAACCGTTCAAGACCCGTGCCGGTGGTACTGTGCGTCTGGCAGATCTGCTGGATGAAGCTGAAGAGCGCGCATTCAAGCTGATCGACAGCAAAGAGTCTGACTTCACCCAAGAAGAAAAGCGTCATATCGCAACAACTGTTGCCATGGCGTCTGTTAAGTATGCGGACTTGTCCAAGCACCGTACTACTGACTACATCTTCGACTGGGACAACATGCTGAGCTTCGAAGGTAACACCGCGCCATACATGCAGTACGCTTACACCCGTATCGCATCTATCTTCAACAAGGCCGGTATTAGCCCTGAAGACCTGGAAGGCAACATCATCCTGGCTGATGAAAAAGAAAAAGCACTGGCTTCAAAAACTGCTGCAGTTCGAAGAAGCTGTACAGCAGGTTGCCCGTGAAGGCCTGCCACACATGATGTGTAGCTACCTCTACGAACTGGCTGGTGCCTTCTCAAGCTTCTACGAAGCGTGTCCAATCCTGAATTCAGAAGGTGAAACCAAGCAAAGCCGCCTGCGTCTGGCCGCTCTGACTGCTCGCACCATCAAGCAAGGTCTGGATCTGCTGGGGATTAACACCCTGGATCGCATGTAACATGCTTTGTATGGCAGACCATTAACCGTAATGGTCTGTTTAAAAATCCCCGCCCAGGATTTCCAGGCGGGGATTTTTTATTTCAAACTGAATCACTTACTGCCCGAACCGCACACCACTTTCTTCCAACCAACGATTTTGCTCTTCCGTACCCTCACGCCCTAAAACATCATTCCGGTGGGGAAAACAGCCGAACTGGGCGATGATATCGTGGTGCTTCACCGCGTAGTCATAGAACCCGGCAAATACCGGTTCATTTTGCTCGGAAACGCAGTCTCTAAGAGCCGCATAAAGATCGCAGCACTCTTGCTGGTCGGCTAAATCTTCTGAATGTTCGAGAGGGAGATAGAAAAACACCCGCTGAATGGGTGCAAGTTGTTGGTCAAAACCTTTCGCCAAACCAGCGCGGCAAGCTTTTCTCGCCAAGTGGTCTGATGCAAAAGCCCTAGCCTGTTTGCGGTAGATATTGCGGGTAAACTGGTCGAGAAGAATGACATAAGCAAGGTTACCTTCCGGGGTTTCCAGCCAATGCTCCAAAGCCCCTTCAGAAGCCATTACGACGCGATCACCAAACCTTTGCTTTATTTCCTCATCAATTTCTACGCCACCCATAAACCATAGTTTCTGGCGGTTCTCCTCACACACTTCCCCACTGATGGGGCCAAACCAAAAGTCCAGAATATCCTGATATTCATCTTGCATTCCCGCCACTCCTATCATCCGTTGCATGATTCCCTGGTGCGTGATTTACTTGCACCAACTATCTATAACACAGTGATACAACTGATGAATACCTCAGCGTTTTCCCTGCATCCCCGCTTGGATGCCGATACTGATTGGATTGGTGACCTTCCGCTTTGTCGCGTGCTTTTACATAAGGAAAATATCGGCCCGTGGCTTATTCTGGTTCCCCGTTATGAAGCACTGCGTGAAATCCACCACATGGGCGAAGATGACCAGATTCGCTTTATCAAGGAATCATCCTTTGTAGCCGGGCTTCTGGAAACAGCATTTAACCCGGAAAAAATCAATGTTGGCGCATTGGGTAATATGGTTCCGCAACTCCATGTTCATCATATCGCACGATTCAGCAATGACATCGCATGGCCAGGACCTGTTTGGGGAAATACCGACGGAACACTGAGAAACAAAGATGAACAAGAGGCGTTGGTTGCCTTGTTCAGGAAAATGCTGAAAACACTCTGAATCACGCACCTTGAGGTGGTTTGGGTGTAACAAAAACGCGGCGATATCTATCGCCGCGTTTTACTGTCTTTAAACCATTAATAGGGTTATTCAGAAACGCACTGTCAGGGGAATTTCTGCTGACGATGTCAGCCAGTGATATCTGACATCTTCACCTCCTAGACCAGTGCTGATAACTACGCGCTTTACCTTCCCCTTTTTCTCCCAGACTCCGATCATCGCATCTATGCCATCCTGGCTTAAGCTGAATTTTTTCGCCAACTCTGAGCGAGTGGCTGAGCCTTGGGCTTCGATTGACTGTCGCAAGTCTTGAAGAATCATTGGGCAAGCGCCTCCAATACCGGGTTCTCTTTTGCTTTACGTCGCAACATCAAAATCACAGCAATCACGGCAAGAGCACAAATTGCGATAACCGAAATGCTGTAAACCGGTGTCACCGCAATTTGTGTCGCTTGGTAAAACACTGCTGCCGCGATATAACCAAACACAAATGTCCATCCGGCCACAAACAACATGAATGACTGGCCAAACTCGCGGCATATGCACCAAGCGCAGCAGCACACGGGGTGTACAGCAGCACAAACAACAGGTAAGCAAAGGCTGCGCTGCCACTCACAAAGTGGGACTGCAGGTTACCAAAGATAGTTGAGTCCACACCTTGTTCTTCTGCAACGATATTCTTGTCGTGCAGATCTCCCACCTCAATGCCCAGCGGGTCGCTGTAGCTCAGGCTAGCCAGATTATCAGGAATGGATTGCAGCGCTTCTTTCAGGCTGCCCAGCAGATCGTACTCCCCGCCATCTTCACCGCTACCGGTGGCGTACAGGCTGTTCAGCGTACCCACAACCGCTTCTTTTGCGAAAATACCGGTAATGATACCGACCGTCGCCTGCCAGTTATCCTGCTTCACGCCAATAGGCTCAAACACAGGTGTCACGACCTGGGCAACTTTGGAAAGCACAGAGTTCCTGGAATCCTGGTTGCCAAACGTGCCATCCATACCCAGTGAATTAAAGAAGCTCAGAATAGCCACGACCAGCACGATGGTTTTACCCGAGCCTAGGACAAATTTCTTCAGCTTATGCCAGGTCTTGATGACCACGTTACGGACGGTAGGCAGTTCGTAGCTTGGCATTTCCATAATAAAGCTGTCACTGTTCCCCGGATAAAGCGTGTGGCGCAGCACTACACCGGTCAGTACGGCCGCCAGGATACCCAGCAGATAAAGCAGGAACACAACATTCTGGCCGTTATCCGGGAAAAACGCCGCCGCGAACAGCGCAAATACCGGCAGGCGAGCACCACAGGACATAAATGGAACCATGGCCGCAGTCAGTTTACGCTCGCGCTCTTGTTCCAGGGTACGGGTTGCCATAACAGCCGGGACGTTGCAACCAAAACCGAGAATAAGTGGGACAAACGCTTTACCCGGCAAGCCAATCTTCTGCATCAAGTGGTCAAGGACAAAAGCAGCACGCGCCATATAACCTGAACTTTCCAACACGGACAGGAACAGGTACATCGCTGCAATAACCGGGATAAAGGTAGCAACGGTCTGAATACCGCCACCAAAACCGTCTGCCAGCACAGTAACCAGCCAGTCAGGTAGGTGACCGTCCAGCAGGTAGTGACCACCGTCAACCAATACCGCACCAAAGCTGATATCAAAGAAGTCAATGAATGCACTGCCGATGTTAATGGCAAACATAAACATCAGGTACATCACACCGAGAAAAATGGGAATACCGGCAAAACGATTCAGCAAAATACTGTCAATCATGTCACTGGCATGGCGACTCAGTGCCCCCTGCTGGCGACGGATCTCAGTACATACTTTGTGCAGGAAGGTATAGCGGGTATCCGCCACAGCCAGTTCAAGATCGATTTCTACCGCCAGTTTATTACGAAGATTACAGACCTTGGCTCGGTCTTCTTCATTCAGGCGGTTAATCACCAGCGCATCGTCTTCTAGGATGCGTATAGCCATTGCTCTGGCATCGTCAATTCCGTCAAAATCGACAGTATCCATTACCTCTGTAATGGATTTTTCAATCTCATCACTATAAGTCAAAGCCATTGGTGAGTGACGTACACCCTGCGCCAGCAGTTTATGCAAGCGAGACTTCAGGCCGTCAACTTGACCTCTGTTTGTCGCAGAGAGGGCAAAAACCGAACATCCCAGGTGTTTTTCAAGCTTGTCGATATCAATAACCTGACCCAGACGCTGCAGGGCATCCAGCTTGTTCAAAACCACGACCATCGGCTTACCCAACTCACGAAGCTGGAGGTCATGTAGAGACCGCGCTCAAGGGAGGTGGCATCAACAACATTAATAATGACGTCGGCATCTGCATTGTAGATAGCGCTCGATGCGATAGTTTCATCAAGGCTGTTCAGGTCGTTACCACTATCGAGAGAGTAAATCCCTGGCAGGTCCGTCAGGGAAAACAGATCACCGGAACACTCGTATTGCCCGGTTTTTTTCTCAACGGTAACACCCGCCCAGTTACCAACCTGTTGTTTTGCACCTGTCAGACCATTAAAGAGTGTGGTTTTACCGCTGTTAGGGTTACCAACTGTCAAAAGTGTGTAAGTGGTCATTTCGGTGTTACCTCAATACATTCAGCGAGTGACTTACGGATAGCAACATCAACGCCTCTGACACGCACCTGAATCGGATCACCCATTGGTGCAACACGCACTTTAGTAATCGCCGTCTGAGGAAGAATTCCCATAACCATCAACTTCTTACGCGTCGCTGATGATACAGCTTCCAGTGAATAAACCGTCGCTTCTGCGCCAGAAGCCAAATCGGCTAACTTCATCGCCACCCACCTAAATGAAAATTATTGTCATTACGTTTCAGATTTTACGCTGACGAACCAGAAAAGAATTGAGTTAAATCAAAAAACTCATTTTGCACAGATGGAAAACAGATGTTTTTTTGTCCACATGTTCTCTGGACCATTTCGTTCCTAAAGAAATTTTGCGTTAAAACCGTTAATTGAAGAATTTAAGCGGCTGATATTTGACGCTTTCAAAGTGGTTTTCTTTCCCAAAATACGTCAAAAATCAAAATGACATCACAAAAATAATCAATAATTACATGCGGTTATATTTTATCGCGATTTAACGAAAGGCGAAGACAAAAAACTGTCACAAAACTCATAACCTTAATGGGTTAATTAGTTATAAATATTTCCATCAACAAAACGTTGGACCTAGTACGCAGGTACGTGGCATCAGCACGTATCTCCGGCAGCAAGCGAAGGTGTCATTGACACCCGTGATATGGTCTCCCCGGCCATATCACGCTCTTTTTTTCTATGCTCTCTACCCTTTTCCATATCTTCAGTAACGAAATTCCCAACCCAAAGATTCCTGGCGGCTTTATATCAGTTCGATCATTTCATCGGCTGGTAACAATGAAAAACAGACAATCAACCCGACAGGAGTTATACCTATTGGATTAATTCTTTGGTCTGAGATGACGCAGGAGAAATCCTTCAGTTCAAGGCGCGAGCTGCAGGTACCAGTGGCCTGACATTAAAGCAAGAAACGCAGAAATGCGTGATTTCAACTCATCAGAAATATAAAGGAAATGATCCGATTGGTATTATCTGGAGGCGAGCGTGTTATGCTCCAGCTGGCCAGGGTTCAAACGTAGAGCTTACCCTGAAAACGGATGATAGGGATATATCCAGACTAACAGGGCAACAAAGCCAGCGTTCAAGTTAGCGGCACTAAACTTGTTGTTGGAACCTGCGCATATAGTTGCTAGGTGTCTCACCATAGCGCGCTTTGAATCTGGCCCCGAAGTATGAGAGCTCATTAAAGCCACATGCCTCTGCAATATCAGATACAAGGCAATTCTCCTTCGCTAACATCTCTGCAGCTCGCTCAAGGCGGTACTGGGTCAGAAACTCACGGAACGTCTGTTTATAAGCAGCTTGGAAGCGCCTCTGTACGCTCCGCTCGGAAAGATGGAGACAGTCTGCCAAATCAGCCAAGGAGAATGATGAATCAGAATATCGCTCTCCGACAATCTCCTCGACCTGATCCTGCCATTGGGCGTATCGCAAAACGTCCGGGTTGTTGTCGGCGTGTTCCAATTCCCAGTCTTCAACCGCTGTAAGACTTGGCAGCACTGATTTCACAAAATCTGAAGGATCAGACACTTCGAGAGATATTCTTCTGGGGTTATCACAAACCGGCTCGGCGGTCTTTAGTAACCGCATTGACGATTGCCGCACAGCAGTGACTTCCTTACTTGCCTCTACCGTATTAAGTTGCTGCTGAAGGAACTCGGCGTCGTCCAAAGACGACCGTACGACTTGTTCGTGGCTGATCCGGCCCTCATCATCAATGCGCCTTCGATATACAAAAACACCCGCAGCAATGACAAGGCAAACCAGAGTCATCCCCACTGCGACAGGGGCTGGAAAAACAGAGCGGGATTTAACCGAAAACCTGACATCAGTATGCGCATAGGGTGGAACAGACTGGTGAATATGTAGAATGAATGTCCCTTCTTTTTCTGCAAGATCAGTTATGTGCCATGTGGGGCATATTTCCATTCAGACACACCTTCAGCACTTTCGATTTGGTACGTTAACCCGACATGGGGAAGCATAGGTTCAGACTGTACCAGCAATGTATGTTCGACTCCCTGATACAGCTCAGGCCATGATTGCCGGTCATCTTCAGAGAAAGGAGTGACGCTGAATGACGGGGACGATTCTGAAAGGATATCCCTCACCAACGCGATGGGTGTAGAAGATATCTCGGCCTCAGACACCGTAATCAAAGCATCTCCGAAAATTCCACACCCCTTCAGCTTTTCGGATTTCCAGGACGTCCACTTTTCCCCGTTAAATACGACGTTATTGGAATACACCGCCCACTGTCCCTGAGCAGGCTTAGCCCTGCAAACTGGAACGGCATCAAGCGCAATTTTTTCCTGAATCAACTCTGACGAGTTATTTGCAAAAACCAACTGCCATTTTTGACCCAATGACTCCACATAAAGCAGGTTCTTTCCATCGAAATGAATGTTGTCGATAGCCCGAATGTTGGGTAGAAAACGGAAAAAACTTCCGTGAACATACTGGTAAAGACCTTGATTACTGCCTATCCAGATACCGTATTTTCCTGTATCAACAAAAGAGGTAATTTTTGTGTGGGCTGATTCCCCATCCGCCCAGTAAGTGTGAATCGAATTCACGGTACCCGTTTCAGGCCACCAGCGAAATAGCTCTCCGGTTCCTGAAAGCCACAGAGTATTAAAGTCGTCGATAAACAATTGATTCAGGTAGGCACTCTCTACTTGGTTTGGAACCGTAAGATACAGCCTTTCAAGCGTTTGCGTATCAAATGAGTAGAGACGACCGGATACCGTTGCCCAAAGAACTGCATTTCGTTCAACCAGCGAGGTGATGTCACCGGAAACGCGGACTTGAGCAAGCTCATTCAGGTGCCCATCCGACCGAATGATTTTTCCACCTCTTGCCCAGTACACACCCTTTTCACCAATAAGCGTCACAGTACCGGTGCTGGGCAGAGATCGCGATTTAGTAGGAACTAGGTTGGAAGCCCAAAGGTTCTTACCCCCCGTTCATCAGAAACCCACGCTCTGGCATATTCATCAATGGCAATCTGACCGTTCAGGGAGAATGGTGAGCTGAAAGCTGGCTCTTCCATTTCATCCGGGTTCCAGACAAAAAGCCCCTTTTCTGTCACAACAAACAGTGTATTGTTGTAAGAAAGGACATCCCGAATATCGAGACCGGTGAAGACTGTTTTTGTATTAGATTCGTTCAATGAATACGACGTCAGCTGGGAACCGGATGCCACAATGACCCCTTTCCCTGTAGCCCAAACGCCAGTGATTGCATTTCTGATCGGCAGATTGATTGCCGCCAGCTTCCCTTCCTGTATCTGATACAGGTTACGGTAACTTGCAATGTAGGTTCTGTCCCCTTCGCTGCTCAGATAGGCAATCTCATCCAGAGAGATGTTTACTGGTTCCAGTACGGCATGATTTAGCAGGTTTTCATGCTTTATCCGGTAAAGCTCGTCGCCGGAGGCCAGCCACATTTCCCTCTCTGTCGATGTCAGGAGCCAGGGACCTTTGTGTGGTAAACCTGCTACAACACCATATTCTTGGTCTTTGGCATTAAAAAACCTCAGCTCGTTTCCCACCACCTGGTACAGGTTGTGGTTAACGTACACTGCCGCTATAGGTTCAGATGGAAGAGTATTTGCGAAGTGCTTGTTTCCAACAGAAGCCTGACGAACACTTCCGTCATTATCGATGACCCATACCTTGCCATCCCCGGCAATCAAACGGTTACTTTGGGAAGTGGATATTGAAGAATTTTCCGGTGCAGCAACAACCACGATTTCGGATAGCAGAACAATAACTGCAGATAAAAAGGTGAGAAGTGCGATCCTTGGCTTGCGCCGTTTTATAAACATTTTTCCAGCTTCACTGCAGTCAGATACCAGGGGATGGTAGAAAACCAACTGCCGAGTCTGAATCAGATACTCACTATATGCAATGTTGCGCACTTTCTGATGAGAATCGATTCACACTAAAAAGCCCTCCCGGCAATACCTGAGAGGGCTTATTTACACAATATCAGCTATTAAGATCTGTTGCCAAACGCTTCTTGCTCGCCAGGGCTTCCGCCTCATAGGCGTTTAGCTGAGACCTTGGTACCGGGCTGGCTTGTGGCAAGCTCACGGTCATCGGGTTCACCGGCCTGTTGTTCTTATGAATCTCGTAATGCAAGTGAGGCCCGGTTGAACGTCCGGTATTACCGCTCAGCGCAATTTTCTGCCCCATCTTCACATGTTGACCCGGCTTAACCAGAATCTTCGAAAGGTGAAGATAGCGGGTGATATATTCGCGTCCGTGTTTGATCACTACGAAGTTACCGGCCAGTCTGTGATGTTGGGCCTTAACCACAACCCCATCACCGGTAGCAAGAACCGCAGTGCCCAATGGCACCGCAAAGTCAGTACCGTTGTGCGGAGCGATTCTTCCGGTAATCGGATGATGACGATGCGGATTGAATGATGAGCTTATCCGGTAACGTTTCGCTGTCGGTAAACGGTTGAATGCACGTTGCAAGCTGTGACCATCAGCATCATAGAACTTCCCGTCTTTATTACGGTGAATAAAAATCTGATCATTTCCTGATTGGTACAGCAACGACTGCACGTCCCCGGAGCCTACCGGGTCTCCGTCAATGTATTCACGTGACAGCTCCACTGCAAATTTATCACCTTTGCGGGCCTGACGACCGAGGTCAAAACGCCACTGCAAAGCCTTGACCAGTGTTTGAATCTGGTTCGGCGTCAAACCTGCAGATCGGGCTTGCTGGTAAAAGCTGGACGTTACGCGGCCCGCAATAATGACCGGACGAAACTCACCTTTGGCAATATCCTGCTCGTGGTTAATCTTTCCGTTGGTAAAGGTATAAACATCCTTGGTTTTGCGATCACGCTGTATAGTCAGAGACTCAAGCTCACCCTTTTTGTCCAACGTCCAGTTAAGGTTCTGTCCGACCCTCAACTCTGCAACAGCCGGATAAGCCTTAGTCAGGTCGTAAAGCTCGCTATTGGATAGGCCATATTGAGAGAAGATTGAGCTCAGAGACTCGCCGCTTGATACGGTATGGTTGTGTTGAACAACCCTGTCTTCGATAAGCTGTTTGTCCAGGTCATCTTTAGGCACACTTAGCGCAGGGTCGTCTGGCGCGATATTTTCACCTACTGGCTCACTGTCAATATTCGCCAGCGGTACTTTTGCGCTATCCGCCAGATTGATATCCACTGCCCCGGTGTTCAGTACCGATATTGGGGGTAGAAAAGAGAGAATGCTCTGGTTGCCAGATAACTGCTGCACCGACAACCAGTCCAAGTGAAATAAGTATCCGTTTCTTTTTTAGAGGTAATCTTCGCGTCAATGCAATGAGATTTTCGCGATCGCTCATTGCAGGCACTCCGCGAACTGCTTACCCATGTTTCGGATAAAACCCGGGTAATCCCCTTTGTAATCGGATGCGACAGGATCAAGTGTTGATATTTTTATTTTCATGCCTTGGGTAATACTGTTTACGACACGTGGGCTGAACTGAGGCTCGGTAAAAATACACGAGGCTTTTTTGTCCTCAAGCGCGTGTCGGATTTTATTCAGGGTCTTTGCACCGGGGCGACGATCAGGGCTTACCGTGAAATGCCCGGCCTGACTAAGACCATAGAAATCTTCAAAATATCCATAAGCGTCGTGAAAAACGAAATATCCTTTTCCTTTAACCGGCTCCAGCATCGACTTGACGTCGTTGTTGGCCTGCTGGAGGCGCATTGTAAAGTCTTCAAGGTTTTGTTGGTAGCTTTGTTTATTCGCGGGATCAATATCCATTAACGCATTCGCAATGGCATTGGCAGCAACTTCTGCCTGTGCCGGTCCCAGCCAGACATGTGGGTCAACTGTTCCGTGATGATGTCCGTCATGGTCGTGGTGGTCATGGGTCTCAAATTCTCGAAGCTTCAATCCATCAACTGCAGTCAGTTGAACACTGTGAGATTTCCGGGACACAAGATCCGACAAAAACATCTCTAACTCCGGGCCGACCCAAATCACCAGATCAGCATTATCCAGTTGACGGATGTCAGAAGGTCGCAGCGCATAATCGTGGGGAGAAGCCCCTGCTGGCAACAGAGTTTGATTGGTTGCAACCCCCTTAACCAAATCATTCACTATCAGTGATACCGGTTTGATTGTGGTAACCACCTGGACTTGGTTAGCATAGGAAGCGATAGGAAACGTCGCACATAACAGCAACCACATCAGCAACTTTTTCATTTACCAGCCTAATTTCTTTCTTCATACCATGGACCCGGAATGTTATATTATAACAATTCAATGATCAAATTTGCTGGATGTTTATGCCTTCCCCTTTGATTGAACTAGACCAAGTCACTGTCACTTTCAGTGGCAGGCATGTACTTGATGCTGTCAGTTTTAAGCTGACTAAGGGAAAAATCACGACATTAATTGGCCCAAACGGGGCTGGGAAGTCGACACTGGTAAAAACGGTAATAGGCCTGACAAAGCCTTCTCTCGGAAAGGTCACCCGCAAGAGAGGGTTGCGTATCGGCTACGTCCCCCAAAAACTGAAACTCAATGATGCCATGCCAATTACTGTTGAGCGATTCCTCAAGCTCAGTGGCATCAAAAAACAAGCCGAAATCAATGACGCATTGGGAATTGTCGGTGCAGGAAAGCTACTCCATTCGAGCATGCATACCCTTTCGGGTGGTGAGACTCAGCGTGTGCTCCTTGCCCGGGCTATTTTAAAAAAGCCGGAGTTGCTGGTACTTGATGAGCCGGTACAAGGTGTAGATGTTAACGGACAGCTCGCGATGTACAGCCTGATTGAATCTCTGCGTCATACGCTGGGTTGTGCGATTTTAATGGTCTCTCACGACCTTCATCTGGTGATGGCAAAAACCGATGAAGTAATTTGTCTCCAACACCATGTCTGCTGCAGTGGCGCGCCTGAGGCTATTTCCAACCATCCTTCATATATCGCCCTTTTTGGACGTAACGAAAGCGAGCAGTTGGCGTTATACCACCACCATCACAACCATAACCATGATCTGGGCGGAAATCCCCTGGGTCCATGTCAGCACACCCACGAGGAACAACACCGTGCCTGAGTTATTGATTGCCCCCTTAATGGCCGGATTGTTCATTGCTATTGCTGCAGGTCCTTTGGGCTCGTTTGTGGTCTGGAGACGTATGGCCTACTTCGGCGATACACTTGCCCACGCTTCTCTTCTTGGTGTTGCCCTTGGCGTCCTGTTAAACATCAACATTAACCTTGCCCTGATTGTCTGCTGTCTGGGACTCGCTCTTATTCTGGTCAGTCTTCAACGTCAGCAACTGGTTGCCACAGACACACTGCTCGGCATCCTTGCCCATTCATCATTGTCACTCGGCCTTGTCGCTATCAGCTTTTTTGACAATGTCAGGGTCGATCTCATGGCCTATTTGTTCGGTGATTTGCTGGCAGTAGACCAAAATGACGTCCTGATGATTGGCACCGGTGCTGTGGTCATGCTGGGGCTTCTTGCCTGGTTGTGGCGTCCGTTGCTTTCCATGACTATCAATGAAGAAATGGCGAGGGTCGAAGGCGTAAATGTCGAGGCAATGCGCCTTATCCTGATGCTGATGATTGGTTTGGTCATTGCGCTCGCGATGAAGTTTGTCGGCGCACTTATCATTACATCATTGCTGATTATCCCACCGGCTATCGCAAGACGTTTCTCAACAAGCCCTGAACAAATGGCAGTTAATGCCAGCGTCGCCGGCATGCTTGCGGTGATTTCCGGCCTTTGGTTATCCTGGAACTATGATACCCCGGCTGGGCCTTCTGTTGTCGTTTCTGCTGCTTCTTTATTTATCATCAGCCAGCTGAAAAAAGCTGAGCAGTAAGAAATCCTGCTCCAAGGCAAATCAAATTTGATATTAAAAAGGGCTGCCAATGGGCAGCCCTATACTTCGAACCGGTTTGTTTGTTACCAACCCGTCTTAGTACGAATCGCTTTGCCGATGTCAGCCAGACTGCGAACTGTGGTCACACCAGCATCTTCTAAAGCGGCAAACTTCTCGTCTGCTGTACCTTTACCACCGGAGATGATTGCACCGGCATGGCCCATACGCTTACCCGGAGGTGCAGTCACACCAGCAATGTAGGAAACAACCGGCTTGGTGACGTTGGCTTTAATGTACGCAGCTGCTTCTTCTTCAGCTGTACCGCCGATTTCACCAATCATCACGATAGCTTCGGTGGCCGGATCTTTCTCAAACATCTCAAGGATGTCGATAAAGTTTGAACCCGGAATTGGGTCACCGCCGATACCAACACAAGTAGACTGACCGAAACCTTCGTCAGTTGTTTGCTTAACAGCTTCATAAGTCAGCGTACCGGAGCGGGAAACGATACCCACTTTACCCGGCTTGTGGATGTGGCCAGGCATGATACCGATCTTACACTCACCCGGAGTAATAACACCTGGCAGTTCGGACCAATCATACGGGTACCGGTTTCTTCCAGCTTGGCTTTCACATAAAGCATATCCAACGTTGGGATACCTTCTGTGATACATACCACCAGCTCGATACCTGCATCGATAGCTTCCAGGATTGCATCTTTACAGAAAGGTGCTGGAACGTAGATAACTGATGCAGTCGCACCTGTTGCTTCTACTGCTTCCGCTACCGTATTGAACACTGGCAGACCCAGGTGCTCAGTGCCGCCTTTACCCGGAGACACACCACCGACCATTTGAGTACCGTAAGCAACAGCCTGCTCAGAGTGGAAAGTACCCTGACCACCGGTGAAACCCTGGCAGATAACCTTGGTATCTTTGTTGATCAAAATAGACATTATTTGCCCTCCGCTGCAGCTACAACTTTTTCTGCTGCTTCTGTCAGTGAAGTTGCAGCAATAATGTTCAAACCGCTGTCTGCCAGTTTCTTAGCGCCCAGTTCTGCGTTGTTACCTTCGAGGCGCACAACAACAGGAACCTTAACACCCACTTCTTCAACAGCACCGATAATACCGTCTGCAATCAAGTCGCAGCGTACGATACCACCGAAGATGTTAACTAGAACGGCTTGAACATTGTCGTCGGAGAGAATGATCTTAAATGCTTCAGTAACACGCTCTTTCGTCGCGCCACCACCAACATCCAGGAAGTTTGCAGGCTGCCGCCATGCAGGTTTACGATGTCCATGGTTCCCATGGCAAGGCCTGCACCGTTAACCATGCAACCGATGTTGCCATCAAGCGCAACATAGTTCAGTTCCCACTGTGCTGCGTGCGCTTCACGCTCGTCATCCTGAGAAGGATCGTGCATGTCGCGAATTTGTGGCTGACGGTATACTGCGTTGCTGTCGATAACCAGTTTGGCATCGAGGCAATGCAGTTCATCAGTAGCGGTAATAACGAGAGGGTTAACTTCCACTAGCGCAACGTCACGCTCAAGGATCAATGTGGCAAGTCCCATGTAAATATTGGTGAACTGACGAACCTGGCACCTTTCAGGCCAAGTTTAAAGGCCAGTTGACGCCCTTGGAATGGCTGAGGGCCAGTAAGCGGATCCAACGCAACCTTGTGGATCAGCTCAGGGGTCTCTTCTGCGACTTTCTCAATTTCCACGCCACCTTCAGTTGATGCCATGAAAACAACTCGCTGGGTACCACGGTCTACAACCGCACCCAGATACAGCTCTTTTGCGATATCTGTGCATGACTCAACCAGAATTTTGCTGACCGGCTGACCGTTAGCATCCGTCTGATAAGTCACCAGATTTTTACCCAACCAGTTTTGGGCGAAATCCTTAATTTCTTCCTTGCTTTTAACCAGCTTTACGCCACCGGCTTTACCACGTC
The DNA here is from genome assembly GCA_001310455.1 of Photobacterium sp. JCM 19050. GTDB lineage: Bacteria > Pseudomonadota > Gammaproteobacteria > Enterobacterales > Vibrionaceae > Parasalinivibrio. Next base: position 116,028 of record BAXG01000010.1, on the reverse strand, counting down.
CACCTGCGTGAACCTGACATTTGACGACCCACTGGTCCCCACCGATTTTATCCGCGGCCGCTGCGGCTTCCTGAGGAGTATCACAGGCATACCCTTCGGATACGGGCAGACCATATTCAGCAAATAGCTGCTTTGACTGATATTCGTGCAGATTCATGATGCTCTATCCGTGTTCTAGTCCATGTAGTGATTATCTTTACTTTCCACGTATCGGGGGCCTCATGTGCCCCCTTTTATTTTGGGCTTCCGCCTATGCTGATTTTTAAACGTCAAGCAGCAAACGTGTTGGGTCTTCCAGCAACTCTTTTACGGTTACCAGGAAGCCAACGGACTCGCGACCATCGATCAGACGGTGATCGTAAGACAGTGCGAGGTACATCATTGGCAGGATTTCCACCTTGCCATCAACCGCCATTGGACGATCCTGGATTTTATGCATACCCAGAATTGCTGCCTGCGGTGGATTGATGATTGGTGTGGACATCAGGGATCCAAATACACCACCGTTGGTGATGGTGAAGTTGCCACCTGTCAGCTCATCAACGGTCAGTTTGCCGTCACGACCCTTGATAGCCAGGTCCTTGATACCCTTTTCGATTTCGGCCAGGGACAGCTGGTCACAATCACGCAGTACCGGAGTAACCAGTCCACGAGGTGTTGAAACTGCCATGCTAACGTCGAAATAGTTGTGGTAAACAATGTCGTCGCCGTCGATAGACGCATTGACTTCAGGGTAACGCTTAAGCGCTTCAACAACAGCTTTCACGTAGAAAGACATAAAGCCTAGGCGGATATCATGGCGTTTTTCGAAAGCATCTTTGTACTGCTTACGAATATCCATGATTGGCTTCATGTTGACTTCGTTAAACGTTGTCAGCATCGCTGTACTGTTCTTGGCTTCAAGCAGACGCTCTGCAACACGCTTGCGAAGGCGAGTCATAGGAACACGCTTCTCGCTGCGCTCTGCCATTACCGGAGCAGGCTCTGCTTGTGCTGGAGTCGACGCAGGAGCCGCACTTGGTGCACTCTTGAGGTGTGCTTCCACATCTTCACGTGTGATACGGCCGCCAACACCGGTTCCCTTAACGGCACTCGCTTCGAGGCTATGCTCCGCCAACAGTCGGCGAACCGCCGGGCTCAGCGCGTCATTGCTTTCTTCAGTCAGAGACGCTGTATGACGCTTGTCTGGAGATGCTTCGGCTTCTGCTGGCTTGTCTGCAGTAGGTTCACCTGCCACGGCACCTGGCTTCAATCGGGCGATAAGTTGCTTGGAAAGTACTGTTGCACCTTCTTCTTCAATGATTTCTTCAAGCACGCCCTCTTCCGGAGCCGGAACTTCCAGAACCACTTTGTCTGTTTCAATATCTACGAGTACTTCGTCCCGCGCTACCGCTTCACCCGGCTTCTTGTGCCAGGTTGCAACCGTCGCATCCGCAACAGATTCTGGGAGGTCAGGAACCAGGATTTCGATGGTCATCTTGTTATTTTCCTTATTCAGAGCGCTTAGTTCAGGTTCAGGGCATCTTCAACCAATGCTTTTTGTTGTTTCAGGTGCAGTGACATGTAGCCCACTGCAGGCGACGCAGAAGCTGGACGGCCGGCATACTGCAATTCGGCACCGGCTGGCAGCGCGAATCGGAAGTTATGCTGGCTTGAGTACCAAGCGCCCTGATTCTGAGGCTCTTCCTGACACCAAACAAACTCTTTGGCATTCGTATATTGAGAAACTATGTTATTAACTTCATCTACCGGATACGGGTACAGCTGCTCAATCCGGATGATGGCGACATCTTCACGTTCTGCTTTGCGGCGAGCTTCCAGCAGGTCGTAGTAAACCTTGCCGGAGCACATCACAATGCGCGTCACTTTCTGCGGATCCAATGCATCGACTTCACCGATGGCAGGCTGGAAGTTGCCATCAGAGAGGTCTTCAATAGAAGAGACGCATAATGGGTGACGAAGCAGTGACTTCGGTGACATCACGATCAATGGGCGACGCATTGGGCGCAGCACCTGACGACGCAGCATGTGGTATATCTGAGCCGGCGTTGAAGGGACAATCACCTGGATGTTTTGCTCAGCGCAAAGTTGCAGGTAACGCTCAAGACGTGCGGATGAGTGCTCAGGGCCCTGACCTTCATAACCATGCGGCAGGAGCTGGGTCAGGCCACACATACGGCCCCACTTCTGTTCACCTGAACTGATGAACTGGTCCATAACGACCTGGGCACCGTTAGCAAAATCACCAAACTGCGCTTCCCAAATGGTCAGGCCACCTGGTTCTGCAGTTGCGTAACCGTATTCAAATGCCAATACCGCCTCTTCTGAAAGTACAGAGTCGACAACATCGAAAGGTCCCTGCTTGTCGTGCAGATATTGGAGCGGCACATAGGTGCTGGCGTCATTTTGGTTGTGCAGGACTGAATGGCGGTGGAAGAAGGTACCACGCCCGGAATCCTGGCCGGTAATGCGGATTCTCTTACCCTCATCAAGCAATGTCGCATAGGCAAGCGTCTCTGCATACCCCAGTCCAGCTTCTTATCGCCAGCCATCATTAGTTGACGATCTTTGTACAGCTTGGCAACACGGCTGTGAAGTTTGTGGGTTTCCGGATGCTGACAAACACGCTTACCCAATTCAATCAGGCGGTTCTTGTCGAAGGTGTTCGGCCATTCAACGGTCCAGTCATGACCGAGGTATGGGGACCAATCCACAGAGTGCATCTGCATTGGGCGCCACTCTTTTACCACGCACTCTCCAGAATCCAGCTGATCGCGGTATTCATTGATGAGGTAAGTGGCTTTTTCCAAATCAACGATAGACTCGTCACCTAACTTGTCAGCGTAAAGCTTACGAGGTGTCGGGTGTTTCTTGATCTTCTGGTACATCAGCGGCTGAGTGGCATTAGGTTCGTCCGCTTCGTTGTGCCCGTGGCGACGGTAACAAACCAGATCAATCACAACGTCACGCTTGAATTCGTTGCGGTAATCAATCGCGACGCGTGTGACAAAGGCAACCGCTTCCGGGTCATCCGCATTGACGTGGAAGATAGGTGCCTGAACCATCTTGGCGATGTCAGTACAGTACATCGTTGAGCGCGTATCCCGCGGGTTTGACGTTGTAAAGCCAACCTGATTGTTCACAACAATGCGAACTGTACCACCCACTTTGTAACCGCGAGCCTGTGACATGTTGAATGTTTCAGCCACAACACCCTGTCCGGCAACGGCGGAGTCACCATGGATGGTGATTGGAAGGACTTTGCTTCCGTCATCGTCACCCAGTCGATCCTGACGGGCACGGACTGACCCCATGACTACCGGGTTTACAATTTCCAGGTGAGATGGGTTGAAGGCCAAGACAAGGTGAACATCTCCGCCCGGTGTCGCAAAGTCTGAGGAGAAGCCCTGGTGATATTTAACGTCGCCGGTGCCCCATGTATCGTCGTGTTTGCCGGCGAACTCATCAAACAGTTCGGAAGGCTTCTTACCCAAAACGTTCACAAGGACGTTAAGGCGTCCACGGTGGGCCATGCCAATAACTACTTCGCGTACGCCCTCTCCACCGGCATGACGAATCATTTCTTTCAATGCAGGGATAAGGCATCACCACCTTCCAGTGAGAAACGTTTGGCTCCCGGGAATTTGGCACCCAGGTAACGTTCAAGGCCTTCGGCAGCCGTCAGCTCTTCAAGGAAAGTGAGTTTTTCTTCATCAAAAAAGGCAGGTTGGCCGACAACGGATTCAAAGCGTTGCTGAATCCAGCGCTTTTCTTCTGTCGACGTAATGTGCATGTATTCGGCACCGATTGAACCGCAGTAGGTTTTCTTCAATGCCCCGTAAATTTCGTCAAGCAGCATGGTATCTTTGCCTACGGCAAAAGAGCCCACATTGAAACTCTGCTGGAAATCTTCGTCTGTCAGTTGGTGATAAGTCGGGTCAAGCTCAGGGACAATTTCCCGTTGCCATAATCCCAGGGGGTCAAGATTTGCATGTTGATGCCCACGAAAACGATAGGCGTTAATCAACTGCAGAACCTAACTTGCTTAGCATCTACATCAGGGTCATTTACTGGCACTTTAAAGCGTGCAGCCTCGGTAGCCAAGCGGCGGAAGTAGTCTCGGACACGAGAGTGCGGCTGCTCAACCGCGGTGTCATTGACTTTGGGCAGGTCATCGAATACGGCTTTCCATTCCGGCCCTACTGCGTCTGGGTCACTGAGGTACTGTTCGTAGAGGTCTTCCACGTAAGTTGCATTGGCGCCAGCCAAATGAGAAGACTCCATCCAAGCCTTCATCACGCCATTTTGCATTATTTTCCCTTAACCACTAGTTGTTGTCACAAACCGGTCTATTGCCGGGTTCCAGTTCGGCTCCCTGAGGGGAGCCGAAATCTTACGTTTAATCTGGGGGCTAACTTAAACAGCTCGTTTCAAGAGCATTGACTTAATGTGGCCAATCGCTTTTGTCGGGTTAAGCCCTTTAGGACAAACATTTACACAGTTCATAATGCCATGGCAACGGAAAACACTAAAAGCATCGTCCAGATCGGACAATCGTTCTTCCGTAGCAGTATCACGACTGTCAATCAGCCAACGATATGCTGCCAAAAGACCTGCCGGGCCTACAAACTTATCAGGTTCCACCAGAATGATGGGCAAGACGTTGTACAACATGCGCACATGATGCACTCGTAAAGACCATCAAGATGGGCACGCTCTTCCGGAGACTGAAGGTTCTCACGGGAAGGTGTGGCACCATCGTTGATAAGGAACGGTTTAACACGTTCATAGTTTTGGTAGAACTGGGTCATATCCACCACCAAATCACGCACGACCGGCAAGCCCGGTAGCGGACGGATGACAATGGTGGGTTGGTTGGTCAGAGCAGACAGCGATGTGATACATGCCAATCCGTTCTTACCGTTCATATTCAGACCGTCTGATCCGCAAACACCTTCACGGCATGAGCGACGAAACGCCAGAGTTGGATCCTGCTCTTTCAACAAAATCAGCGCATCGAGCACCATCATGTCCGAACCTTCAGGCACTTCCAGCGTGTAGTCCTTCATGTACGGAGCATTGTCTACGTCAGGGTTGTATCGATAGATAGAAAAATTCAGTTTCATCTTCCAGTCTCCCTTAGTAGGTCCGCACTTTCGGTGGGAAGGCTTCACGGGTAACAGGTTCCATGTTAACCGCACGCTTGGTCATGCTCTCGGTCTCCGGATTGTAGATGGAGTGGCACAGCCAGTTCTCATCATCGCGCTCCTGGAAGTCGAAACGCGCATGAGCGCCGCGGCTCTCGGTACGGAAGTTTGCAGCTACTGCCGTCGAGAACGCGGTTTCCATCAGGTTGTCCAGCTCCAGACATTCAATGCGCTGAGTATTGAACTCTGTAGACTTATCCGCAAGATGCGCATCTTTCAGGCGATCGCGAATCGTCTTGAGTTCCTCAAGGCCTTGAGCCATCGCGTCCCCCTCACGGAACACCGAGAAGTTATTCTGCATGCAAGACTGGAGATCTTTTCGAATCTGTACTGGATCTTCGCCGCCGGTTGAAGATTCCCAACAGTTGTAGCGCGCCATTGCTGCTTCAATGTCAGATTCAGATGCGTCGCGGGCTTCAACCTGTGCTGCCAACGCTTCTTTGAGGTGGATACCGGTCGCACGGCCAAATACCACCAGGTCAAGCAGAGAGTTACCACCCAGACGGTTTGCACCGTGAACCGACACACTGGCGATTTCACCGCAGGCAAACAGACCCTGAATTTCCACGTCGTTACCATTGGCATCCTGCGCCAGAGCCTGACCGGAAACCTGCGTTGGGATACCACCCATCATGTAGTGACAGGTTGGAATAACCGGAATAGGTTCTTTAACCGGATCCACGTGAGCAAAGGTACGTGACAGCTCACAAATACCTGGCAGACGGGACTCGAGCACTTCCTGACCAAGGTGGTCAAGCTTGAGCTTGATATGTGGGCCCCATGGACCATCGCAACCGCGTCCTTCGCGGATCTCTACCATCATTGAACGTGCGACAACGTCACGTCCAGCAAGGTCTTTGGCGTTTGGAGCGTAACGTTCCATGAAACGTTCACCATCCTTGTTAAGGAGGTAACCACCCTCACCACGACAACCTTCAGTAACCAGAACACCTGCACCGGCAATACCGGTTGGGTGGAACTGCCACATTTCCATATCCTGAACAGGTACATTGGCACGAAGCGCCATTCCCACACCGTCTCCGGTATTGATATGGGCGTTGGTGGTTGACTGATAAATACGGCCTGCACCGCCCGTTGCCAAAATGGTCGCTTTAGCTTTGAAGTAGCAAAGCTCACCGGTTTCCATGCAAAGCGCTGTTGCACCCACAACCGCACCGTCCTGGTTCTTTACCAAGTCCAGCGCATACCATTCAGAAAAAATCGTTGTTTTGTTTTTGATGTTCTGCTGGTAAAGCGTGTGGAGAAGCGCATGGCCGGTACGGTCAGCAGCGGCCGCAGTACGTGCGGCCTGCTCACCGCCAAAGTTCTTCGACTGGCCACCGAAAGGACGCTGGTAGATGCTACCGTTGTCAAAGCGAGAGAAAGGCAAACCCATTTTCTCAAGCTCAATGATCGCTTCAGGACCGGTTTTACACATGTACTCAATCGCGTTTTGGTCACCGATATAATCAGAGCCTTTCACGGTGTCATACATGTGCCATTCCCAGTTGTCCTCATGGGAGTTGCCAAGCGCAACAGTGATACCGCCCTGGGCAGAAACAGTATGAGAACGGGTTGGGAATACCTTAGAAAGTAACGCACAGCTCATACCGAGCTGAGAGATTTGAAGCGCAGCACGCATGCCTGCGCCGCCGGCGCCGATTACAATAGCGTCGAATTCACGAACTGGAATACTCACTTACACACCCCACAAAATAAACAAGCCAGAAAAGAGGTACACAAACAATACGGCGACAATGCCGAATTGGAGCATCATGCGAAGGCCTGACGATTTAATGTAGTCAGTCACAACTTGCCAAAGGCCAATCCAGGCGTGGATCAGAACACAGATCAGCGCCAGCATGGTGAATACCTTGGTGCTTAACTGCCCAAAAAAAGCAGTCCAGTTCAGGTAGTTCACATCAGCGCCAAAGGCGAAGTATCCAACAATATAAAGTGTGTAAAGAGCGATGATGATTCCGGATGCACGAATCAGCAGCCAGTCATGGATGCCATTGCGTCCGAGAGAAGAAGCTTGTCCTACCATACCAGTACCCCCGCAATGACAGAAAGAACACCGGTAATTGCGAACGACACGATAGCGCTTTGGTTGCCGGATTCGATTTCTTCAAAGTAACCCATATCCATGATGATATGACGAATACCACCAACGATATGATAAAAGAGGGCTGTCATGATTCCCCAAAGAACGAACTTCACAAAGAAGCTGTCTACGATGTCAGCAGCAGTTTGAAATCCGTTGATTGAAGAAAGAGACAGGCTTAACAGCCATAAAAGAATTCCCACCGAGATGAATGTGATAACGCCACTCACCCTATGTAGAATTGACGCAATCGCTGTAACGGGAAAGCGAATGGTCTGTAGGTCGAGATTTACAGGTCTTGGCTTTTTAACGTTCACGGTATTGCCCACTCAGCTCCATTGAGCTCTAGTTATTATTAACACTCCCCAAACCAGAACAAAAACCCGGCGCCCGACTTGTAACACATTTGTAAGATGACCTGAGCCATGTCGCATGTCACCTGCAACTCAAGGCTCAAATCGTCAAAAAAATGTAAAGAAATGATTACCAGCCCAAAAACGCCCCGGATTTCAGCCCTATCCAGAGGCCTGTTGGAGTATACGTCGCACCAAAATCAATTACAAACGCACAAAATTGACCGAAATCCCGAAACAGAAATTTAACGCGAGTTGCATTTAAGTTATTGCTCCGCGCACACTCTCTGAAGTTGAAAATTGACATAATTGAAGGCGATCTGTACAAAAGATGAGTCTCCGGACACCGGAATAGGACTATAAAAACAAAGGAGAATGTTATGGCAGATAAGAAAGCGACCCTCCATATTGAAGGGAAAGCGCCAATCGAACTGCCGATCATGGGAGGCACTGTAGGCCCGGAAGTCGTTGATGTCCGTGCACTGGGAGCCAACGGTTATTTTACTTTTGACCCAGGTTTTGTATCGACAGCTTCATGTGAGTCACAAATTACCTACATCGATGGTGGTGCCGGCGTTTTGCTGCACCGCGGCTATCCTATTGATCAACTTGCCAACAATGCAGAATATCTCGAAGTTTGTTATATCCTGCTTTACGGCGAAGCCCCTACCAAGAAACAGTACCAAGATTTTGAACGTATCGTGACACGCCACACCATGGTTCACGAACAAATTGCCAGCTTCTTCCACGGTTTCCGCCGTGACGCGCACCCAATGGCTGTAATGTGTGGTGTAGTAGGTGCCCTGGCTGCGTTCTACCATGATTCTCTCGACATCAACAACGATGTACACCGGGAAATCACCGCATTCCGCTTGCTGTCTAAAATGCCGACACTTGCTGCAATGTGTTACAAGTACTCTATTGGCCAGCCTTTTATTTATCCGCGTAACGACCTTAACTATGCAGAAAACTTCCTGCATATGATGTTCGCGACCCCGGCTGAAGAGTATGAAGTAAACCCGGTTGTTGCCCGTGCAATGGATAAAATCTTCACCCTGCATGCGGATCACGAGCAAAACGCATCAACATCTACTGTTCGTCTTGCTGGTTCTTCCGGTGCCAACCCATTTGCATGTATCGCTGCTGGTATTGCATCACTTTGGGGACCTGCACACGGCGGCGCAAACGAAGCCTGTCTGCGTATGCTGGAAGAAATCGGTTCTGTAGACCGTATTCCTGAGTTCATTGAACGCGCCAAGGATAAAGATGATCCTTTCCGTCTGATGGGCTTCGGTCACCGCGTTTACAAGAACTATGACCCACGCGCCACAGTAATGAACGAAGCGTGTCACGAGGTACTCGACGAGCTTAAGATCGACGATCCACTTCTGGATGTTGCGATGGAGCTTGAGCGCATCGCCCTTTCTGATGAATACTTCATTGAGAAAAAGCTCTACCCGAACGTAGACTTCTACTCCGGTATCATCCTGAAGGCGATTGGTATCCCAACGTCGATGTTCACCGTAATCTTTGCGATGTCTCGTACTATTGGCTGGATTGCTCACTGGAATGAAATGCACAGCGATCCAAACAACCGTATCGGCCGTCCTCGTCAGCTGTATACCGGCTACGAAGCACGCGAGTTTACACCAATGAAAGACCGTGAATAACGGTTAAAAAGAAACACAAAACGCCGCTGAATGCGGCGTTTTTATTTTATAAAACAAAACATTATACAGGATTATCAATATCTACGAAGGTGACTGCGAGGCCGTGCTCCTTCGCCAGCCACTCTCCCAGCGCTTTAATCCCGTATCTTTCTGTCGCATGATGACCCGCACCGAAATAGTGAATGCCCTGTTCGCGCGCAGAGTGTGTCGTGCGCTCAGAGACTTCCCCGGAGATGAAGGCATCGAGACCTTTTGCAGCCGCCAGTTCGATATAATCCTGGCCACCACCGGTGCACCAGCCAACCGTTTTAATAGGGTGGCTGCCACCTTTGATCAGAAGCGGTTTACGTCCAAGGACATCAGAAATTTTCTCCGCAAAGTCCTCAGCTGACACTGCTTCCTGCAGTTCACCGTAGACTGCCACTGATTTTGCAACGCCCTCTTCAAGACCGCCTAGTGGGGAAATCCCCAGCAAAGCGGCCAATTGAGCATTGTTACCAAGCTCCGGATGCACATCCAATGGCAGATGATAGCCATAAAGGTTGATGTCGTTTTTAATCAGTGTGCTAATCCGGCGATATTTAATTCCCCGGATTGCTTCTGGCTCACTCTTCCAAAAATAACCATGGTGAACCAGCACCGCATCAGCACCAAATTCAACAGCCTTGTCTAGCAATGCCTGGCTGGCGGTTACACCGGTAATTACGCGAAGAACGTCTTCGGTCCCTTCTACCTGAAGCCCGTTTGGACAATAGTCACGGATAGCACCAGGTTCGAGTAAGTCATTGAGAATACGTTCCAGCTCTAAGTTGTTCATTGAATCTCCCCGCTCATGCGGCTTAATAATCTGAGAACGCGATGATTCTAACGCAACGTGGCATGAGACCCAAATGACCTAGTTCAACTCTCTCGAACCCCGTTCAGTTTGTGCTAACAAAACCGTTTTTGTACTTGTTTTTAACCAGATACGATGCAGCCGGTTTTAAACGGACGATCCCAACGAAGTGAAAGGCGAGTTGGCAGCGCTACTCCTCCTGCAACAATGACCAAAGCTCGACAACAGGTGATTTAAAACGGGGTAAAAGCTTAACCTCATCCGACCAGTTCCGGCTGGCTTATCGTAATCCTCAACACGTAGGATTACTGCCAAGGCAACTTCGGGCTTCCGCACTCTATTCAATAAATACATTGCAGATCACCTGGATACTAGCCTTAGTAGTTATTCATTGTTCCAATTGGTATAGACACTCGCGGAGCCCATTAATGTTCCAGTCATCCTCACAGATACATCGTGACCTCAAATGGATTGTGGAGAGCGGCATGCTTGCCAACGGCAATGAACCCTTCATCATGAACCGTCGATATCTTGAGAAGTTTTCCCCGGCATCTGTCCCTCCGGTAAGCTACGTTGGCAGCAGGCGTATCGGTCATTACTTTGAATGGCTTTGGAAACAGTTGCTCGACATTCTGGTGAATGGAAAATTGAAATGAACGAGCAGCAGATCATCTCAAACAAGACGACACTCGGCGAAATCGATTTAATCGTTTCAACGTGCGGCCAAACGGTCGTATCCATAGAACATTGGGAACTGGCAGTTAAATTCTACCTTGCTTTTGAAGGACGTTGGCTGGGCCCGAACCCCGAAGACTCCTTATATGACAAGCTTAATCATATGCAGCAACACCAGCTTTTACTGTCAGATTCTTATGCCTTCACCAACCAATACCCGACATTGCATCCGAACAACAAACAGATGGTGATACAAGGCAGGCTCTATGTGAACCCCTTCCTTTCATCAAGTCATGTAAACGGCACTCGAATTGCGACAAACCGGGTAACAGGGGCATGGTGCTGGAAAAATCAGATACCCGACAAAAAGGCATTCTATCTTTTAGGCAGAGACCAGTGCTGGGGCTTGAAGACACGACTAAATTGCCAGAAATTCAGGGGCAAGATATCAGGAAATTGCCAAACACCGTCCATGCATTGGATGACTCCGGAAAACCCTGGTTTTTCGTCAACGATTTTTGGCCTTTCAGAGCGCAGAAAAAAGCCACTGACTGAGCAGTGGCTTCAACGACATAAGAAACTGGCCTTTACAGCCCTGCTTCTTCAAATACTGCACTGACGATTTGCTGTGCTTCCTGCTCAATTTGGGCAAGGTGCTCAGCACCCTTGAAGCTTTCGCAATAAATCTTATAGATATCTTCAGTACCAGATGGACGAGCAGCAAACCAGCCGTTTTCAGTGACCACTTTCAGGCCACCGATAGCCGCTCCGTTGCCCGGAGCATGGGTCAGACGAGCAGTAATTGCATCGCCGGCCAGCGTTTCTGCCTTGACCATTTCAGCTGAAAGCTTATTCAGCACAGCTTTTTGCTCAGTGTTTGCAACAGCCTGTAGACGACTGTACGCGGGTGAGCCATATTTGGCAGCAAGCTCATTGTAGTATTGCTGGGGATTCTTACCGGTGACAGCTGTAATTTCTGCCGCCAGCAAACAAAGGATGATGCCATCTTTGTCAGTAGACCAAGGTGTGCCGTCCTTACGGAGGAAGGACGCACCGGCACTCTCTTCTCCGCCAAAGCCGAAGTGGCCGCTGAACAGGCCATCAACAAACCATTTAAACCCTACCGGCACTTCACACAGTTCACGACCAAGGCCATCAACCACGCGGTCAATCATAGCGCTGGATACCAGTGTCTTACCTACTGCTACATCCTTCGCCCAACCATCACGATGACGATAGAGGTAATCGATGCAGACTGCCAGGTAATGGTTAGGATTCATCAGGCCTGCAGGTGTAACAATTCCGTGGCGGTCATAATCCGGGTCATTCCCGAATGCCAGGTCAAAGTCATCTTTCACCGCAAGCATGCTTGCCATTGAATACGGTGATGAGCAGTCCATGCGAATAACGCCATCTTTATCCAATGTCATAAAGCGGAAAGACGGGTCAACCGAGTCATTCACCAAGGTCAGATCCAAATCGTAGAATGATTTGATCTGTTTCCAGTACTCAATACCTGAGCCACCAAGCGGGTCAACACCGAGGTGTAAACCAGCTTTCTGAATTGCCTCGATATCAACAACATTCACCAGATCAGCAACATAAGGTGCAACCAGATCCTGTTCGATGAACAAACCACTGTGCTTGGCCTCTTCCCAGCTAATACGCTTTACACCGTCCAGGCTGTCAGCAATCAGTTGGTTGGCACGGTTTTCAATGGCTTTGGTGATATCACCCTCTGCCGGTCCACCATGTGGCGGATTATATTTTATGCCGCCGTCCTGAGGAGGATTGTGAGAAGGAGTGATAACAATCCCATCTGCCTTTTCAGGAGCATGGGCTTTGTTATGAGTCAGGATAGCGTGAGAAATACCCGGTGTCGGGGTGTAACCGTTGTCTTTCTGGACAATTACTCGTACACCGTTGGCAATCAGTACTTCTACCACAGCGACAAACGCAGGTTCGGACAGGGCATGAGTATCTTTACCGACGAACAATGGGCCGGTGATTCCGTTTTCTGCACGAACTTCCGCAACTGCTTGCGCGATTGCCCAGATATGGTGCTGGTTAAAGGAACCCTTGTCAGAACAACCACGGTGTCCGGACGTACCGAATGCAACAGCCTGAGCCGCATCTACCGGGTTAGGTTGAATTTGAAAGAAATTGGCAACCAGCAAAGGAATATTGTGGAGATCCTGCTGAACAGCAGGTTTACCCGCTCGGGGATGCATAGCCATGAACGTTTCCTTGTTGAATAAAAATTCTTATCTTCTTACCGGCTCGCCACAAGCATCCTGGCACAGGCGAAAAAGGCGGGACATCGCAGGATACACATGGCGCTCTCCGTGTCCGGACTGGCCATCTAACATGGCCGCCGGAGATAAAACACGGAATTAGGAGATATTAAATCTCGTTGCAAACCTTTTCAGTAATATCAGCAGAGAAGCCCATCTTGGCCATCACCTGCTCGATCATCTGGCGCTTACGGCCAGTGTTCGTATTGGTAATCACCCAGTAAGGCGTACTTGGAATCTGCTTTGGTTTCGTGGTTTTGCCACTTTCCAAAAGGGTTTGCTCACTGTCACCAAAATAGACACGAGTACGGCCTTTAAGTGACGTAGCATCGGCAAAAGCCTGGCTGTCGATGCGGTACAGTGCAGACAGCACCATCATAAAACGACCGATGGCCTTTTCCTGAGCCGCGAATTCATCAGAAATCAGTAGAGATCGCATTTCTTTCACACGATCTACACTGGTATCTTTACCGGCGTCTTTGCTCACAACGATACCTGGCTTGACCTGATCGACCACTGGCGTCAAGGTTACCGGTGCGTCGTTATTACGCTCCAGCAGCAGGCGTCTGAGAATATCAGAGGCACTTTCGCCGATACGAACGGTTTGGCTCGCAATATAACGGTATAGCTCTTCATCTACCTCGATCGTCTTCATCGTAATGTTCGTCGTATCCTATCTGTACATCAACCTGGCGATTATACCTTGAACCATGTTTATACTCTACGCCAACACCTTACATTCGGAGAGAAAAAGATCGTGTTGCTCAACTACAAATCAACCGGAGAGGGTAAACCTGTCATTTTGATCCATGGTCTGTTTGGCAGTCTCGACAATCTGGGTCTTTTGGGAAAAGCGTTATCGTCACACTACCGGGTGATTCAGATCGATCTCCCCAACCATGGGATGTCCTACCAGCCACCGGAGTTTACCTATCAGTCCCTGGCAGCTGATGTCCTGGCACTGCTCGATCACCTTGACCTCGAAAAAACGGTACTTATCGGTCACTCCATGGGGGGGAAAGTTGCAATGGCCCTCGCCCAGCAACATCCTGAACGGGTGGAAAAACTGATCGTGCTCGATATGGCTCCGTATGATTATGGCGTGCACCGGCACAAAAATGTATTTGCCGGACTGACGGCCAGCCAGAAAAAACGCTGGCATCGCGCAAGGATGCCGAAGCCATTCTGGCACAACATATTACTGAGCCGGGTGTCAGACAGTTTCTGCTTAAATCGCTGTACCGAAGTGAAACCGGCAGCTACCAGTGGCGCTTCAACATCGATCACCTGATTGACCAATACCCGAAGATCATCGGCTGGGATGTACTGGGAACCTATAGCGGCCCCGCCCTTTTTGTGAAAGGGCAGCAATCAGAATACATCACCGAGGATCACAGAACTGCCATCGCGCAGCAGTTCCCCAACGCCAAGGCGCACATGGTTTCAGGCACCGGACACTGGCTTCACGCAGAAAAACCGGAAACCGTAGAAAAAGTAGTGTCACGTTTCCTTGCAACCCTCTGATTTATCTGAGCTGTTAGCAAGGATGTGAGTTTGGGCAACTATTGCCCTGTCGCCAGTTACACCTAAAAGCGGCTTATGATATATTGCGCCGCAACTGTAGCGACTGAATGGAGGCAGTTATGCTCTATGAGCACTACGAGTTGCTCGAAAAGATAGGGTTGGATCTTGTGTTTGCTGGTATATTCTTTTTTATCGGCATGGCAATCAGGGACGTTTTGAATCAAGGTAACGTTCCAACCTTTGGTCGCCGTATTGTTTGGCTGGTTCTGTTTCTCGGTTGTGCTGGATTTATCGCCAAAGGCATTATCCAACTGGTCTGGGAAGGCGCAGGTATCGGCTAAGTACGTGGTTTGAAACCCGTACCGGTTTTTAAGGCAAGCCTTAAATCATTTTGACTATGCAACCCCAGCATGGGTTGATAAAAGCTAAAACAGGTATTCTTTCTATGGCAACTGTAGGACTCTTCTTTGGCAGCGACACAGGTAACACTGAAGCGGTCGCAAAGATGATTCAAAAACAACTTGGCAAAAAAATGGTTCACGTTCAGGACATTGCCAAGAGCAGTAAAGAAGATATCGACAACTTCGACCTGCTGCTGCTGGGTATCCCTACCTGGTACTACGGTGAATCTCAGTGTGACTGGGATGATTTCTTCCCGGAACTGGAGAAAATCGACTTTTCTACCAAACTGGTAGCCTTGTTCGGTTGTGGCGATCAGGAAGACTACGCAGAATACTTCTGTGATGCATGGGCACCCTTCGTGAAATCATTGAAGCAAAGGGCGCAACCATTGTTGGCAACTGGTCTACTGACGGTTATGAATTTGAAGCCTCAAAAGCACTGGTTGATGATGCCAATTTCGTCGGTCTTTGCATTGATGAAGACCGTCAGCCTGAACTGACTCAAGAGCGTGTTGAAAACTGGGTTAAACAGGTTTACGAAGAAATGTGCCTGGCAGAGCTGGAAGACTAATTTTTCGCTCTAGAGCCACAAGAAATGCGCCTCTCACGGCGCATTTTTCATTTCCGGGCATCGTCTTCACACATCTTGGGCTTCCCGGTACTTGGGTTTCTTCCTGATATACAGCACCCTTCTTACTGTCGCGACAATCTGACCTGTGTTGTCTTTGACATGAACCAGGAATTCAGGAAATGTTTTATCTCCGCCGGCCGTGTCATTCAAAATGCCATTCAAGACATCCTGGCTGATTATAAAATCCGCATAAAGCTCTGATGTACCAGGTTTTATAAAGTTGATATCCGCCTCTTTGTCCCAGACAAAATACTCCTCGCCAAGAATGCCCATCAGCATCAGGGCATAAACCGGATCTGTCATGGAGAAAATACTCCCGCCATATTGAGTCCGGTTTGCATTTTTGTTCCACCAGCGCAATTTGAGCTTCATGGTCACCTGACGAAAATCACTGCTGATTGTGTGGATTTTTATACCTGCCCCCCAGAATGGAGGCCAGGCATTGAGCAAAAATTTCACGATGCCGGGCTTATAAAATTTATAAATCACTAAAATAACCCCAATCTGGTAAGACCAGTTCATTTTACATCTATATAACACGAATGCAAAACAAGCAGTTGGTCTCGATTTTGTTGCTGTGACTGGTAGTTACAGAGGACTTTTGTTAGGCTAATTGACAATGTTTTGCGTTTTCATCCCCACCGACCTCGGGTCGTGAGAATCAGGAAGACTCGAATGCCAGACAATAACCAGGCACTAAAGCAGGCAGGTTTAAAAGTTACTCTGCCACGTTTGAAAATTTTAGAAGTTTTACAGCAGCCTGACTGCCAACACATCAGTGCTGAAGATCTGTACAAAAAACTGATTGATCTGGGTGAAGAGATTGGTCTTGCTACTGTATACCGCGTCCTGAACCAGTTTGATGATGCCGGTATCGTTACCCGTCACCACTTCGAAGGTGGCAAATCTGTATTCGAACTTGCCACCCAAGAGCACCACGATCACCTCGTATGCCTTGACTGTGGACGCGTGATTGAATTCTCAGATGAAATGATTGAAAACCGTCAGCGTGAAATTGCTCAAAAGCACAATATCCGTCTGACCAACCACAGCCTGTACCTCTACGGACACTGCATTGAAGGTGACTGTAAGGAGAACCCCAGCCTTCACGGTGACGAAGCCTAAGCTTCATATTCAGACACAAAAAAACCGAAGCCAAGGCTTCGGTTTTTTTATTGCCGGATTTCCGGGTGATACCGGAAACCCAGAGGAATCAGAATCAGTTCTGATCCATTTTCGCCCAGCTGTCACGCAGGCCGACGGTGCGGTTAAACACCAGATTGTCTCCAGACGAATCTTTGCTATCAGCACAGAAATAACCGATACGCTCAAACTGGAAACCAACTTCTGGCTTGGCTTCAGCAAGGCTTGGTTCAACATAACCTTTCACTACTTGCAGTGATTCAGGATTAATCGTTGAAGCAAAGTCATCAGCCGCGCCCGGATTCGGTACAGTGAACAGGCGATCATACAGACGGAACTCTGCAGGCATACCCTTATCCGCTGATACCCAGTGGATTACGCCCTTAACCTTGCGGCCATCGGCAGGATCTTTACCCAGTGTTTCCGCATCGTAAGTACAGAAGATAGTGGTGATATTACCTTCTGCGTCTTTCTCGACACGTTCAGCTTTGATGACGTAAGCGTTACGCAGACGTACTTCCTTACCCAGAACCAGACGCTTGTACTTCTTGTTCGCTTCTTCGCGGAAGTCTTCACGCTCAATCCAAATTTCACGGCTGAATGGTACTTCGCGGGTACCCATTTCCGGCTTGTTCGGATGGTTAGGTGCATTCAGGATCTCAGCATCACCTTCGAAGTTCTCGATAACCAGTTTAACCGGATCGATAACCGCCATCGCACGGCCTGCATTCTCGTTCAGGTCGTCACGGATACAAGACTCCAGTGAGCTCATCTCAATGGTGTTGTCCTGCTTGGTCACACCAATGCGTTTAGTGAACTCACGGATAGATTCCGGCGTGTAACCACGACGACGCAGACCAGAGATGGTTGGCATACGCGGATCGTTCCAACCGTTAACCAGCTTCTCAGTTACCAGTTGGTTCAGCTTGCGCTTGGACATTACTGTGTATTCGAGGTTCAGGCGGCTGAACTCGTACTGACGCGGGTGGCACTCAATAGAGATGTTATCCAGAACCCAGTCATACAGACGGCGGTTGTCCATAAATTCCAGCGTACACAGTGAGTGTGTAATACCTTCCAGCGCATCCGAGATACAGTGGGTAAAGTCGTACATTGGGTAAATGCACCACTTGTCACCGGTCTGATGGTGATGTGCAAAACGCACACGGTAAATAACAGGATCGCGCATCACGATAAATGGCGAAGCCATATCGATTTTTGCACGCAGGCACGCCTTGCCTTCTTCGAACTCACCGTTCTTCATTTTGTCGAACAGTGCCAGGTTTTCCTCAACACTGCGGTCGCGGTAAGGGCTGTGCTTACCAGGCTCTGTCAGGGTGCCGCGGTACTCGCGGATTTGCTCTGGAGACAGTTCATCGACATACGCCAGACCTTTTTCGATCAGCTCAACAGCATAGCCATGAAGCTTGTCGAAATAGTCAGACGAGTAGCAGATATCGCCAGACCACTGGAAACCCAGCCACTGGACATCTTGCTTGATAGATTCAACGTATTCTATGTCTTCTTTTGTTGGGTTGGTGTCATCGAAACGCAGGTTACATTCACCCTGATAGTCTTTGGCGATACCAAAGTTCAGGCAGATGGACTTTGCGTGACCAATGTGCAGGTAGCCATTTGGTTCAGGCGGAAAGCGGGTATGAACACTGGTATGTTTGCCGCTTGCCAGATCTTCATCAATGATCTGGCGGATAAAGTTGGTTGGCCGTGCTTCAGAGCCACTCATCTAACACACCTCACGTGGGTAAATGCGATCAGAAATTTCAGCGGACAATGATCCATGATTCGCCGTCCTGACTCAACTGTTAACACTCTTCCATTCGGGAAAAGTTGTGATTTTCTTTCTTCTCACCGGGAAAAAGGCAGGTAATCTGTCGGACCAAATAAAAAAGCGGAGCAATTGCCCCGCCTTTGTGGTCAAAAAACACCCAGAATCACAGGCTCACAGCACGTCCGGCTCGTTTACCATCAGCACTCATTGCACGAACAATAACCTTTCCATTCACTGAAGGCTTATCCGCTGCGTTGTAAGTCATCCAGGTTTTACCGTCATCCAGCGAATACTGAAGCGCCAGACCCGGGAAGCTGATATTCATTTCCAGCTTACCGTCTACCACCTTCGCACCCGGAACCGGAACGCGGTACTGGATACCGGCCGCATCCAGTTTTGCAAGCTCACGGTGACCCAGTACATTGGCAAAACGGGTCCAGTCGGTGTTCAGTGACTGCTTGTTCACCAAGTTGGTGTCAAGACGGTACCCTACACCTGGCTTATAGTCATTTTCCCAATCTGCTTTGTGCCATGCACGTTCCGCAGCTGCGAGAACACGAGGGAATACCATGTACTCGTACTGGTCATCCGTGCGTACAGTCTCACTCCAAAGTTGCGCAGACAGGCCGTGGAAGCCTTTGTATTCAGCTTTGCCGGCTCCGGAAAAACCGTTTCCGTCACGATCGACAGACGTTTCAGCATTCTGAGGCAGGTTTTCCGGTGCAAAGCCAAACATCTTACGGGTATCAGTGGCACGGGTTGCCCAGTAGTAACCGCGTTCAGCAGGGTCGACTTCGTAAGGCATGTCCATATACACGTAATCCGGGTTGGAAATGATCATGTCATAACCTTTCGCAGCCCAGTCATATGCAGAAGATACGCCACCCCAGTACAGTACATCCCAGAAATTCACGCGGGTTTTATCAGTCGCAAAAGAGGAAGCATCCTTTGAGTGCTTCAAACCATCCTGCCATGCCTGGAAGTTTGGAATACCCTTCTTCGCCACAACTTCACTGACTTTTTCTGCAAAGTAACTTGGCAGGTGCGCAGCATCACTGACAGTGCCGTTGGCAATCAGGGTCTGGCACATTGGAGAACGAGCGAACGGCTTGTCCTGTTTTGAAAGATCGATATCTCCCTTCCAGGCAACCTTGTCAGCACTGTTGATGTCCTGGAAACCGGCACCCAGCTTGATGTTCTTGGCTTCGTCACCACCAAAGTGCCAGGTTTCAAGCGGCATACCGGCTTCAGCATGCATAGCCACCACTTCGCTGACAACCTTGTCCACGAAGTTCAGCGATGAACCCATGCAAGGGTTAATGAAGCTGTGCTTGTCGTAGAACTGTACGGTAGTCACGTTAGACGTATCCTGAGGATCCATCAGGCGATACTGGTTGGCGTCATCCATCTTGCCTTCGGCCGCCAGGCGCTTGAATCGCGCTTCCATTGCGACAACCGCTGCACGGGAGTGAGCCGGCATATCCAGTTCTGGAATGACATCAATACCGCGAGCCTTGGCGTACTTCAGGATTTCCATGTAGTCATTACGGCTGAAGAAACCTGAACCGAAGTTGTTACTGTCCGGTCCTGAGCCAAGCTGTGGCAGCAGGCACTCGGTTTCAGACAGGTCGTGGCATCGCTCAGCACCTACATCAGTCAGTTCTGGAAGACCCGGAATTTCAAGCGCCAGCCTCATCGTCAGAGAGGTGAAGGTGGAGCTTATTCAGCTTGTAAGCTGCCATCTGGTCAAGTGTACGCAGCATCGCTTCCTTGGAGTGGAAGTTACGCGCGACATCGACCATCACACCCCGGTATTCAAAGCGAGGGGCATCTGAAACAGTGATTTCCGGAATCGTTTTTTCACCGTTTTGTGGAACCAATGACAACAGGGATTGTACGCCGTAGAACGCACCATCCATGTCATAACCTGTTACCGTCGCACCGTTTTGCGTCACTTTCAGCGTGTAAGCACCGGATACCTTGTGCTCCCCTTTGAATGCCTCAGGGTTCAGAGCTAATTCAACAGGATATTGGCCGGATGTGTTCACACCCAACGCATTTGCACGCGCTTTCAGTGCATCCAGCATCGGGGTGGTCATGGCGTCGTTAGTGAAGTGGATACCCTTATCCAGATTAATTTCGCCCTTACCAAGGATGGTTTTCATTGGTGTTGGGACAATGGCACTATCAATAACACTGTCACTCAAAACCGAAACATCACTGTTTTTGTCAAAACGGCTTTGGGCAGTTGCGAGGGTATTATTGTCACCCGGCACACGCTTCCACTGCTCGCCGGCAATGTCAGCGACATAAGAATCGGTGTTTTCTGTATCCAGAGATTGGATGATACGCGGCTCAGACTCACCGGCAATCACATAAGCACGAGGCATGAAGTCTGTCTTGAACAGCGTCCAGTATTCACCCACCAGAGGAATAGTGACTTTTTCACCCGCCTGGAAACCATCGAATTTATCCGTTGGTTCCAGCTTGTGCAGGTCACCGGTAATACGGGTCACCTTGAACTGGTCGTTTTTCACATCCAGGATGAGACGGATGCTGTGGAAGTAGATTGCCCAGTCTTTGCTGTCAATCTCGTCACCCTGGTTGGTCAGTTCTAGGTTTACCACGTTGCAGGATGCCCATTCGGCCTCCATGCTCTGGCAGTTCATTCCCTCATTAGCACCGTGGTTGGTTACCACGTCGAAGTTAACATCAATATTTTGTGCGATTTGGTTAGCGATATCTTGGTCAATAGCTGGATTGGAAGCGCAGCCAGCCATTGCGAATGCCACACAGGAGGCAATCACACTTTTTTTGATTGTCATTTTGGTTTTCTCCGGATGCCCCGAACAGGGCGACAAGCTAGATAGGACTTCTTAAAAGACCGGCCTCAAACGAGGCCGGTAATAATTAAAGATGAAGATAGTTTAGAACTTATGGAAGTTGTACATCTTTCAGGTCATCAGACGCTGAAATATTCTTCATTTCACCGGCGATGATTTCAGCCAGAGGGCCAAGAATCACCTGCAGGTTGTTTTCACCAAGCTTAACAACACCTGCTGCACCCAGCGCTTTCAGTTGCGCTTCATCTACGATGCCGCGGTCTTTCACTGACAGGCGCAGACGGGTGATACATGCATCAATGCTGTTCAGGTTATCGTGGCCACCCAGGGCTTTCAGGTACTGGCGAGCCAGTTCTTTACGGTTACCTTCTTTAGCTGGAGCAACAGTGCGCATTTCTTCGTCTTCACGACCAGGTGTTTTCAGGTTCAGCGCCTTGATAACAACAGTGAAGGCTACGTAGTAAACTACGAAGAACACCAGACCCAGAGCAAGCAGCATGTACCACTGGTTAGCAACAGGGTTCTGAGAAGACAGCACCATATCCACCAGACCAGCAGAGAAGCCGAAGCCTGCAGTCCACTGCATTGCAGATGCGATGAACAGTGACACACCAGTCAGGAATGCGTGCAGTACGTACAGTACTGGTGCAACGAACATGAATGAGAACTCAAGAGGCTCAGTTACGCCGGTGAAGAAAGAAGCGAAACCAGCAGCAATCATGATAGAAGCAACTTTTGCTTTGTTCTCAGGCTTGGCAGCGTGGTAGATAGCCAGAGCAGCACCAGGCAGACCGAACATCATTACTGGGAAGAAACCACCCATGTACATGCCGGTAACACCCTTGATTGCTTCACCAGACTCAAGGCCTTGTGCACCCATCCAGAAGCGGCCCAGATCGTTGATACCTGCCAGGTCGAACCAGAATACTGCGTTCAGTGCGTGGTGCAGACCAACAGGGATAAGCAGACGGTTGAAGAAGCCGTAGATACCTGCACCGATTGAACCGGCACCGGTGATTGCTTCACCGAAGTGTACCAGGCCACCGAAAATCATTGGCCAAACGTACATCAGTACAAAAGAGATAGCGATTGAAGTCGCAGCTACCAGGATAGGTACCAATCGCTTACCGCTAAAGAAGGCCAGTGCTTTTGGCAGTTCAACAGTGCTGAAGCGGTTGTAGATTTCCGCAGTAACAATACCAATCAAAATACCAATAAACTGGTTGCCAATCTTAGCAAAGGCGAGCTTGGTAGTTGGATCGTCCAGTGAAACCAGACCAATTTGTTCTACAGCACCTGGGCTACACAGGGTTGTGATAACCATGTAACCAACGAAACCGGCAAGCGCTGCTGCACCGTCGTTATCTTTAGACATACCGTATGCAACACCGATTGCAAACAGTACAGACATGTTATCGATAATTGCTGCACCAGATTTAATCAGAAATGCAGCCAGTGCGCTGTTACCACCCCAACCCGTTGGTCCAGCCAATAGCCTACGCCCATCAAAATTGCCGCTGCAGGCATTACTGCAATTGGCACCATCAGCGCGCGGCCGACTCTTTGGAAATAACCTAAAACGTTCACCTTAGTTCCCCCTATGGATGTCCGTTATGTACTAGACTTAAGCGACTTATTTCGCTATCCGATGTTTGTCACTGGCAGTTTATGACATTAATTTTGCCCCGCAAATTAAAACCTCACTGTTTGTGACTTTTATCACTAGACAGGACAAAAAAGACCGATTTTTGCTGACGGGATCATAAAACTTATTTTATGATTAAAATTAAGATCACTATGGGATACTATAGTGACAATTGATTAGTGAAGCTTAAGAGGTGTTACCGTGAGACTCATCCCTGTAAATACATCGCACGAAGTTGGTCTGTGGTCAGCGCGCTATATTGCTGATTCAATTAATAAATTCAACCCAACCGCTGACCGTCCATTTGTACTTGGCCTGCCTACCGGCGGTACGCCACTGAATACATACAAGCGCTTGATTGAGCTTTATAAACAAGGCGAAGTAAGCTTCAAACATGTCGTTACATTCAACATGGATGAGTACGTAGGCCTACCTGCTGATCACCCTGAGTCTTACCGCAGCTTCATGTACAACAACTTCTTTAATCACATTGATATTCAAGAAGAAAACATCAACCTTCTTGACGGCAATGCACCAGATGTAAATGAAGAGTGCCGCCGTTATGAAGACAAGATTCGTTCATACGGTAAAATTAATCTGTTTATGGGCGGCGTAGGCAACGATGGTCACATCGCATTTAACGAACCAGCGTCCTCTCTGTCTTCACGTACGCGCATCAAAACCCTGACCGAAGACACCCGAATCGCGAACTCCCGATTCTTTGGCGGCGACATCTCTCAGGTGCCAAAACACTCGCTGACTATCGGTGTGGGTACCCTGCTTGACGCAGCAGAAGTTATGATTCTGGTAACCGGCCATGCCAAGGCACAAGCCCTTGAAGCCGCGGTCGAAGGATCTGTAAACCACCTTTGGACTGTTTCAGCTCTGCAATTGCACCCTAAAGCTCTGATTGTTTGTGATGAACCATCAACCATGGAGCTGAAAGTGAAGACTGTTAAGTACTTCAAAGAACTTGAAGCAGAGAACATCAAACACCTATAACGAAATATAAGGATACTTCCATGTACGCGCTGACAAATTGCCGAATCTTTACCGGAAGCGACGTGCTGGATAATCACGCCGTCATAATCGACGGCGTCCATATCCAAGCAGTTTGCCCACAAGCAGAAATCCCAGCAGGCGTCGAAATTGTCGACTTGCAGGGTGCAAACCTGAGCCCGGGTTTCATCGACGTTCAACTGAACGGTTGTGGCGGTGTGATGTTCAACGACGAAATCACCCCGGAAACACTCCATATCATGCACAATGCCAACCTGAAATCAGGTTGCACCAGTTTCCTGCCTACACTGATCACCAGTTCAGATGAAGACATGAAGCAAGCCATTGCTGCCGTGCGTGAGTACCAAGCCAAGTACGAAAACCATACGCTGGGTCTGCACCTGGAGGGTCCGTACCTGAACGTTGCCAAAAAAGGCATTCACAACATTGAGTACATCCGCCGTTCTGACGATGAGATGGTTAAACACATTTGTGAAAATGCTGATGTGGTAACCAAAGTCACACTGGCACCTGAGTTGGCGCCGGAAGCGCACATTTCCCAGCTGCTGAAGCGGTATTGTGGTTTCTGCCGGTCACACCAATGCAACCTACGTTGAAGCACGCAAAGGCTTCGCTGCTGGTATTACCTTCGCCACTCACCTGTTCAACGCCATGACACCAATCGCGGGCCGTGAACCGGGTATGGTTGGAGCAATTTATGACACTCCAGAAGTGTACACCGGTGTTATTGCAGACGGTTTCCACGTTGACTATGCCAACATCCGTGTTGCCAAACGCATCAAGGGCGAGAAGCTGATTCTTGTGACCGATGCGGCAGCTCCGGCAGGCGCTGACATGGATTACTTTATTTTTGTAGGCAAGAAAGTATATTACCGAGATGGTAAGTGTGTTGATGAGAACGGCACACTTGGCGGCTCTGCGCTTACAATGATTGAAGCTGTTCAAAACAGCGTTGAGCATGTTGGAATCGCTCTGGACGAAGTACTTCGAATGGCAACCCTGTATCCAGCCCGAGCAATTGGCATGGATCACAAACTGGGTTCTGTTAAGAAAGGTTACGTGGCTAACCTGACCGTGTTCGATCGTGACTTTAACGTCCAGGCGACTGTTGTAAACGGTCAATATCAACAGAGCTAGGAACCTATGACAGGCGGACAAATTGGTAATGTAGATCTCGTAAAACAACTCAACAGTGCGGCTGTATACCGACTGATTGACCAACAGGGACCAATTTCCCGTATTCAGGTCGCCGATGTAAGTAACCTTGCACCGGCAAGTGTTACCAAGATTACCCGCCAGTTACTAGAGCGAGGACTGATTAAAGAAGTCGCTCACCAGGCATCAACCGGTGGTCGCCGGGCTATCTCGCTGACCACCGAATGTTCGCCATTCCATTCCATCGCGGTCCGTCTGGGCCGCGATGTGATTGAAATCAGCCTATTCGACCTCAGTAGCAAAGAACTGGCCAGGCAATCTGAAGCGTTCAGCTACGCCAGTGAAGCTGAGCTTGTCGAAGGTCTGATGTTGCGGATCAACCAATTTCTTGCTGCAAACCAGTCCATCCTGAAAGAACTGATCGCTATTGGCGTCACACTGCCGGGCTTGATTGACCCTGAAAACGGCATTGTTGACTACATGCCGAACATCCAGGTCGACAAAATGGAGCTGGGTCAGTTGGTTTCTGAAGAGTTTGGTGTCGCCTGTTTCCTTGGAAACGACACTCGCGCCCAAGCCCTTGCGGAACATTATTTTGGGGTGAGTAAAAAATACCAGGATGCTCTTTTGGTTAGCGTTCACAATGGTACCGGTGCCGGTATTATCGTAAACGGGCAGATCTTCCTGGGAAGCAACCGCAACGTCGGCGAAATCGGTCACATTCAGATTGACCCGCTTGGTGACAAGTGCCAGTGTGGGAATTTTGGTTGCCTCGAAACTGTGGCGGCGAATCCGGCCATAATTGAAAACGTAAAAAAACTTCTCTCCCAAGGTACAACAGTCCTCTTGCGATGAAAGAAAACATCTCCGTCTATGATGTTTGTGATGCGGCGCTTCAGGGAGATGCGTTGGCAGAGCAGGTTTTATTGAAGGTCGGTCATCACCTTGGCAAAGCCATCGCAATGACAATTAACCTGTTTAACCCGCAACAAATCATTATTTCCGGTGAGATAACCCGGGCAAAAGATATAGTCTTCCCGGCAATTCAAAGATGTATCGAAACCCAGTCACTGAAGAAATTCCATATCAACCTGCCCGTTGTTGCCGCAGAGCTACAGGACACACCGACTATTGGTGCTTTCTCCCTGGTTAAAAGAGCAATGCTAAACGGCGTATTGCTTCAGAAACTGCTTGAAGAATAGACATTTCTTAAAAACAGCGAGAGACTTCAGTTCAACATCGCTAAGACATAGTTTCGCTAAGAGATAGTTACAAAAAAGTTGCGGCGGCCGGATAAGGCCGCCGCTCTCGTTTGTGATACACTCCTGTCGGCCTTACGAGGCAAATTGTCAGAATGGCCATCCATCCTCTAAGACAAAAAACGATAGGATAATCGACACATATGGAATGGATATTTATCGTCGCTGCTTTCGCGTCCGGTTTTATTGCCCTTCGTTGTGGTTTACCCCCATTGGTAGGGTTTCTTGTCGCCGGTTTTGGTTTGCATTATGCCGGCTACCAATCCACGCCTACCCTGAACTTATTGGCGGATCTTGGGGTTACTCTGCTCCTTTTCACCATCGGGTTAAAACTCGATATCAAAACCCTTTTGGCAAAGGAGATATGGGCGGGAGCAACCATCCATAATCTTTTGACCACTGCGGCGTTTACACTGGCGCTGATCTTCTTTAAAGCCATCGGTATTGATGCCTTCGCCGGATTTGATATCACCCAACTGACCCTGGTTGCTTTTTCCCTTTCCTTTTCAAGCACCGTTTTCGCAATCAAGGCCCTTCAGGAAAAAGGCGAACTGGGTTCGACCTATGGCACCCTGGCAATCGGTGTCCTCATCATGCAGGATATTTTTGCGGTCATCTTCCTCACCGTCTCAACAGGTAAAATTCCCGAAGTTTATGCACTGGCTCTTTTTGCGCTGCCGCTGCTCCGCCCCGCACTGCACAGACTGCTTGACGGTGCCGGGCACGGCGAAATGCTGGTGCTCTACGCGGTATTCCTTGCGCTGATCTTTGGTGCGGGCCTATTTGGTTTTGTCGGCGTAAAAGCAGACCTGGGAGCCTCATCGCCGGCATGTTAATGGCCGGGCACCCGAAAGCATCAGAAATGGCCAAATCGCTTTTCAACCTGAAAGAGCTGTTCCTTATTTGCTTCTTTCTAAACATTGGCCTTGCTGAAGCACCTACGATGAATGGCGTAGTGATCGGCTTGCTTCTGATCCTGCTTCTGCCTGTTAAAGGCATGTTGTATTACGTCATATTCCACGGGTTCCGTTTCCGGGTTCGCACGGCGCTACTTGCAACCTTAACCCTGTTTAACTACAGCGAATTTGGTCTGATTGTTGCCGGTCTGGCCTATTCCCTCGGATTGTTACCCGGCAGTATGCTGGTTGCGATGGCGGTTGTTGTCTCTCTCTCTTTCTTGCTGGCAGCTCCCCTCAATACATTCAGCCAATCTCTCTATGGCACGCTCGGAGGACGGCTCAAAGAGCATGCATCAAACCAGCTAAATCAATCTGACCAGCTTATCTCCCTGGGCGATGCACGAATCTTGATCCTAGGCATGGGCCGGATTGGGAGTGGTGCCTATGACGAACTCAGTCAGAGGTGGATACGCCAATACTGGGTATTGAAGCGCGTGAGGAATCAGTGTCCCGGCACAAGGATGAAGGCCGAAATGTCATTCACGGTGATGCAACAGACCCGGATTTCTGGGCGCGAATAATGTCCCGCAAGCAAATTGAGGTTGTTTTGTTGGCTATGCCAAACAGTCAGGCCAACATCATTGCGATGGAACAGATTCAGGAAATGGGTTTTGATGGAAAAGTAGCCGCCATCACCCGCTACGCCGATGAAGTTGACCAACTGAAAGAACTCGGCGTTGATGAGGCGTTCAATATCTACAACGAAGCCGGCAGCGGTTTTGCCCAACATGTCTGTGCCCGTATTTTGGAAAAATCCCCTTCAAGCCAATCGGCAGCATAATTCAAATGAGGGAGCCAGGTCTCCCTCGCATTCTTCCTCTATTCGGTTAGTTGTTCACTTTTCATACTTAATATTTATTTTGCTCACCAATAAACCATAAAAACCGAATATAATTCACTTCAAACACGTTATATTTACTGTTTTTACCGATAGGGGTTGAGTTTTTTTATCGAAATGGCAAATTGGAAGAAACGACGGAATGTAGTCGAAAGGTTAAAGTTGTGAGGAAGTTATGTGTTCAGTGTTCGGTATCCTAGATATTAAATCAGATCCAGTTGCCCTGCGTGAATCTGCGCTGGCAATGTCTAAAACCATGCGCCACCGAGGCCCGGACTGGTCTGGCATCTACTCTTCAGACAAGGCTATTCTGGCCCACGAGCGCCTGGCTATTGTCGATCTCAACAGCGGGGCTCAACCTCTGCTTAGTGATGATGGCAAACAGGTTCTGGCGGTTAACGGTGAAATCTACAACCACAAAGAACTCCGGGCAGAGTTTGCACCTGACTACCCTTTCCAAACCGAGTCTGACTGCGAAATCATCCTCGCCCTCTATAAAGAGAAAGGAACTGAACTGCTTGACTACCTAAACGGCATCTTCGCTTTCATCTTGTACGATGAGGAACAGGACGCCTACCTGATTGGCCGAGATCATATTGGCATTATTCCGCTTTACCACGGCTACGACGAGCACGGTAACTACTACGTTGCATCTGAAATGAAAGCACTGGTGCCGGTTTGCCGCACCATCAGTGAATTCCCCCCTGGGTCATTTCTTTGGAGCAAAACCGGCGAGCCGGTTCGTTACTACAAGCGTGAGTGGATGGAATTTGATGCGGTTAAAGATAACGAAACAGATAAAAAAGCGCTGAAAGATGCGCTTGAGTCAGCAGTTAAGCGCCAGTTGATGACAGATGTCCCATACGGTGTGCTGCTTTCAGGAGGCCTGGATTCTTCTGTTACATCAGCTATCACCAAAAAATTTGCCGCAAAACGTATTGAAGACAACAGCAACTCTGATGCCTGGTGGCCTACCCTGCACTCTTTTGCAATTGGTCTGGACGGTGCGCCAGATTTGAAAGCAGCGCGCGAAGTGGCAGATTACTTGGGTACGGTTCACCACGAACTGACTTACAGCATTCAGGAAGGCCTTGATGCCATCCGAGATGTGATTTATCACATCGAAACCTATGACGTCACCACGATTAGGCTTCCACCCTATGTACCTGATGTCGCGTAAAATTAAAGCCATGGGCATCAAGATGGTACTGTCCGGTGAAGGTGCAGACGAAGTGTTTGGTGGATACCTTTACTTCCATAAAGCCCCGGATGCAAAAGAGTTCCACGAAGAAACTGTCCGCAAACTGCTGGCGCTGAACATGTTCGACTGCGCCCGTGCCAACAAGGCAATGGCTGCATGGGGGGTAGAAGCCCGCGTACCGTTCCTGGACAAGGAATTCCTTGAAGTGGCAATGCGGGTGAACCCAAAAGACAAGATGTGTGGCAACGGCAAGATTGAAAAACACATCATTCGTGAGTGTTTTGAAGACTACCTGCACAATCTGTCGCATGGCGCCAGAAAGAGCAGTTTTCAGATGGCGTGGGTTATAGCTGGATTGACACACTCAAAGCTGTCGCCGAGGAAAAGTCAGCGACCAACAACTGGAAACGGCGAGCTTCCGCTTCCCATACAATACGCCGACAACCAAGGAAGCGTATATGTATCGCGAAATCTTTGAGGAGTTGTTCCCGCTTGAAGATGCAGCGAAATGTGTACCGGGAGGCCCGTCTATTGCCTGCTCAAGCGCCAAAGCTATTGAATGGGATGAAACATTCAAGAACATGGCTGACCCTTCCGGTCGTGCCGTACAGACAGTGCATAACGAGTCCTACTGATCTCTCAGTGGTGCTAGATGCACAGATACAAAAATCCCGCGAATAAGCCGGGATTTTTCATTCAAAGCGAACTTAGCGTTCCCAGTATGCCTCTTCCAGGCTGTCTTCGCGCTCTGGCAGGCCGCGGGACAGACGTGGAGAATGCTGCGAAAGCACTTCATAACTCACGCGGTTTGCATACTTACACACCTGAGAAAACGATGAGTAAGTCAGGTAGCTGTGCTGGTGCTTGCTTGAGTTAGGTACATTGTCACGGTGGTAACGGTTAGCTGCAATATCGTGCAGTACAGCAGACAGCGCGCCGTCACCGGCACCGTTAGTGTTTTTGATGCGCTCCGGGCCACCCATGTATGGGGCGATGTGCGAATAGGCCTTCATCGGGCTTTCACATTCTTCTTTGATCATCGGACGGCTGAATTCAAACTGGTTGAACTCTGCAATGGCACCCGGAAGCAATGGCAATGATGTCTGGCGCTTGGCGGCATCTTCGGTATAACCGGCCATGTAAAGGCCGACTGGGCCTGCGGTACACAGAACCATGTCCACCCACTCCAGCGCTTTGTCCGCAGCCAGTAGCGGGTCTTTTTCACCGGTGAGGGCTTCACCTTCGTCTTCATTCATGGCAACCACAGAAACATGGTCACGCAGGAAATCACGCCACCACTGTGGGTTGCTGGTGATAACGTGCTTGGTACCCATGGTCATCACAACCGGCACATCATGCTTTTTCGCATACTCAATTGCACGCATGGTGGCTTCCGGCATCGGGTCGCCTTCTTTGCAACGCACCAGGTAGGCAGTCAAAACCAGCGCAGAGGCATTTTTGAAGATATGCTCAGGGATGGAGTCAGCAGACAGCTGGTTCATCAGTCCTTCGCTGATAGCAAAGGTACGTTCACCATCTTCTGAAATCAGCGCATAACAGCGGCCAATAGGGCCTTCTACAGACTGAAGGTAGTTAAGATCAACGCGGCTGGATGTGTTACACAGGTAGCGGTACGAATAGCTGCCAATCTCAATATCCTTGCTCATTACGCCAAGCAGGATAGATTTATCATCGGCGAGAACGGAATAGTTGTGCAGGGTGTTACCGATAGTGCCACCCGCAAATTCATGGGTGATGAGGTTCTTTTCCTTAAGCTCCTGGTAAAGGGCTTCTGCACGCTCACTGTCAATCACCAGCGAGTGGCCTTTACTCAGTTCGTATTTTTCCAGGAAGGCATCGTCCACCTTGGCTTCAATATCCACCAGCGTCTGGTCAATACCGATAATATGAGGACGTTTCAGAGACGCCTCATCCCTTGCTTTCAGCAGAGGATCACGGGCGTGGACGGGAAAATAGTGCTTTGACTTACGTTGTCCTGGAAACTTCATGGTGTTGTTCGGTAATTGTGCTAAGGAATCGTGAATTCTATCACACATTTTTTCTGCAAAAAGTCCCCAGCTAAAGAAATAAGGCGACTAATGTCGCCCTGATTCTGTTCTTCCGTCTGATCACCAAGCGGCAGTATGGCGTTTCACCAGCTCAGCCATCATCGAAATATGTGCCGGGTCATCATTCAAGCATGGAATGAATCGGAAAGATTCGCCACCCGATTCAGTGAAGGTGTCTCGACATTGAATCGCAATTTCTTCAAGTGTTTCCAAACAATCGACGGAAAATGCCGGGGTAATGACATCAAGGCGTTTAATCCCCTTAGCCGGAAGGGTTTCCAGCGTTTTGTCAGTATAGGGTTGCAGCCACTCTTCCCGGCCAAACCTTGACTGATAGGTCATCATAATTTGGTCAGGATTCAGCCCTAACCGGATACGCAGCCTTTCCGTTGTCCCTTCACAGTGCTTTGGATATGGGTCGCCATTGTCAGCAAAACGTTGGGGAATTCCGTGGTAGGAGCACAACAGAAGATCCGGCTTGCCGTTTTCTTCCCAGCTTTTCTCAACAGACGTCGCCAGCGCATCAATGTAACCATCTTCGCTGAAGTAATGATTAACAAAGCGCATCTCCGGAACATCCGGCATTGTCTTCAATGCACGGGCAACCTGGTCAAATACCGCAGCGGTTGTGGTACCTGAATACTGTGGGTACAACGGCAACACGAGAACCTTTTCACACCCTCTGTTTTTCAAAGCCTCGATGCCCGACAGCGTTGAAGGGTTGCCGTAGGTCATACCCAGCTCAACCGGCAGGCCGGTCTGTTCTTCCAGCGCCGATTTCTGATGCTGGCTGTAAACCATCAGAGGGGAGCCCCCCTCTTGCCAGATTGACTGATACAGCTTGGCAACTTTCGGAGACCGGATTGGCAGGATGATGCCATGAAGAATCGGGCACCATAGCCAGCGAGTGAGATCGACAACACGGTGGTCATGCAGAAATTCACCGAGAAACGCCTTCACACCCTTTGGGGTGGGGTGGTCAGGCGTCCCGAGGTTAGCCAGTAAGATTCCAATTTTCGAACTGTTGTCCTGCATGTTTTGTTCCCCTAATGCGTTGTCATGAAAGCAGTATTACTGACACCAACAAAGTTAGTATGAATGCATGTTCAATTTGCCATAAAAAAACGGAGCAACCAATTGATTGCTCCGCTTTTTCTGCAATAGGCAAATACTATGATTTGATCCTATGCGCAATGACGCTATCGATTAAGCCAGTGCTTTACCGATTTCTGCACTCACTTCTGATACCTGCTGAGTACCATCAAAACGCAGGTACTTGGTGTTGCCTGCTTCAGCTTCAGCACTGTAGTAAGCAATCAGAGGGGCAGTTTGATCGTGGTAAACTTTCAAGCGTGAACGTACGGTTTCTTCTTTGTCGTCATCACGAACAATCAGGTCTTCACCGGTTACGTCGTCCTTACCTTCCGCTTTAGGCGGGTTGTAAACAACGTGGTAAGTACGGCCAGAGGACAGGTGAACACGACGGCCAGCCATGCGCTCAACGATAACATCGTCAGGAACATCGAACTCGAGTACGTAGTCGATCTCAATACCGATCTCTTTCAGGCCATCTGCCTGTGGGATGGTACGTGGGAAGCCATCTAGCAAGAAACCCTTCGCACAGTCATCTTGCGAGATACGCTCTTTCACCAAACCAAGAATGATGTCGTCAGAAACCAACTGACCTGCATCGATAACAGCCTTAGCCTGTTTGCCCAGTTCAGTACCTGCTTTGATTGCAGCGCGCAGCATATCGCCAGTAGAAATCTGAGGAATGCCAAACTTTTCCATAATGAACTGTGCCTGAGTACCTTTACCGGCACCTGGAGCGCCCAGAAGGATGATGCGCATAGTGTCCCCTTTTTGGTTAATTTTGGAGTTTCGCAAAGAGCGAGAAAATACACGCTTCGCGAAACGCTATCAAGCCCGGTATGCACCGGGCTTGATACGTATCATGACCGAATATTTATTCGCGGTCGATTATACCTTAGTCGCCAGCAAAGTATTCATCACTTTCAGGAAAGATGACGGATCTTCCAAAGATCCGCGCTCTGCAAGCAGGGCTTGACCATAAAGCAGCTCAACCCACTTACCGAATACTTCTTCATCTGCTTCATCGGCAATTTGCTTAACCAGCGGATGTTCTGGGTTAATTTCGAAGATGTACTTCACTTCCGGTGCCTGTTGGCCGGCGGCTTCCAGCAACTTGGCCATCTGGGTACCCATATCATAGCCGTCGGTTACCACGATAGCCGGGGTATCTGAGAGCTTGAATGTGGTGCGAACATCTTTAACGCGCTCGCCAAGGTAAGCCTTCGTGCGGTCTACAACCGACTCGAATTCTTTCTCGGTTTCCTCACGCTTGGCTTTGCTTTCATCGTCGTCGAACTTGCTCAGATCGACGTCCGCCTTAGTGACAGACTGGAACTGCTTACCATCAAACTCTGGCAGGTAGCTCATCATCCACTCATCAATACGATCTGACAAAAGCAGGACTTCAATGCCTTTGGCCTTGAACTGTTCAAGGTGTGGGCTGTGTTTGGCTGCGCTGTAGCTGTCCGCGTGATGTAGAAAATCTTGTCCTGACCTTCCTTCATTCGTGCAACGTAATCAGTCAGCGAAACGTTCTGTTCACTGGATTCGTTGTGAGTTGAGGCAAAACGCAGCAGGGCTGCAATTTTCTCACGGTTGGCAAAGTCTTCAGCCGGACCTTCTTTCAGTACCAGACCAAACTCTTTCCACAGGGTGGCGTACTTCTCTGGGTCATTCTTGCCCATACGCTCCAGCATAGACAGAACACGCTTGGTCAACGCATTACGCAGTGACTGCGTGACTTTGTTGTCCTGCAGAATTTCACGGGATACGTTCAGCGGCAAGTCGTTTGAGTCAATCAGGCCACGAACAAAACGCATGTAACCAGGCATAAACTGCGCGGCGTCATCCATGATGAAAACACGCTGGACATACAGTTTCAGGCCATGCTTGTGGTCGCGGTTAAACAGATCCCAAGGTGCTTTAGACGGGACATAAAGCAGGCTTGTGTAATCGTTCTTGCCTTCAACGCGGTTGTGGCTCCAGCTCAGCGGCTCAGAAAAATCATGGGCCAGGTGCTTATAGAACTCCTGATATTCTTCGTCAGAGATATCGCTCTTGGAACGGGTCCACAGCGCCTTGGCCTTGTTGATCTTGTCCCACTTGGCTTCTTTGTCGTTGCCTTCTTCGTCTTTTTCTACTGTCCACAACTCGACAGGGATACCGATGTGGTCTGAGTATTTTCCAACCACATCACGCAAACGCCAGTCGTTCAGGAACTCTTTGCCGTCTTCACGCATGTGCAGGGTGATGTCGGTACCTCGGCCTTCTTTTACGATCGACTCAAGGGTGTATTCGCCTTCACCGGTTGATTCCCACTGCACCGCTTCATCAGTTGCAGTGCCGGCTGCGCGAGTACGTACCGTCACTTTGTCTGCCACAATAAAGGCAGAATAGAAGCCTACCCCGAACTGACCAATGAGCTGAGCATCTTTGGTCTGGTCATCAGTCAGCTTCTGGAAGAATTCTTTAGTGCCGGATTTGGCGATGGTACCCAGGTTATCAATCACCTCATCACGGCTCATACCGATACCGTTGTCAGAGATGGTCAGGGTGCCGGCCTTTTCATCAAACGATAAACGCACATGCAGATCACCGTCGTTTTCGTACAGCGCTGAGTTTTCCAGCGCCTTGAATCGCAGTTTGTCTGCCGCATCTGACGCATTCGAAATCAACTCACGCAGGAAAATCTCTTTATTTGAATAAAGAGAGTGGATCATCAGGTGAAGCAGTTGCTTTACTTCTGACTGGAAACCGCGAGTTTCCTTGCCCTGGACAGTCGCTTGTTCGCTCATTGTTTCTCCAAATAAAGTGTTACCTGTTGCTATCTGATTCTGAGATATGGGCGCTTTTTTTCTTTTTCAAGCGCATTGGTGATTTTTCACAAGTTTTGTTTTTTTTAGATCGAGGAGTAAGATAATATGCGCTCAGTAAAGCCCTCATCCCGTTGCGTAAGAGGACTACCATTCATTCTCAATCGCTAGCCGGCTGAAACCTTAAATTAGAATGAAACAATCAAAAAAAATCTTAATCGGTGAAAGATTCGTCTTTTGTCCCAACGACAGCTCGTTAGTCGACCTCCAGGAAAACAATGAACAGGTCCGTCTGGGAAGTAACGAATGCCGAGTCCTGATGGTACTGCTTGAAGAACCCCATGCTATTGTCTCCAGAAATCGCATCCATGATTATGTATGGCGTGAGCAAGGTTTTGAGGTTGATGATTCCAGTCTGACCCAGTCGATTTCGACACTGCGCAAAGCGCTGAAAGACTCCACCAAGTCACCCGAATTCGTAAAAACCGTTCCCAAACGCGGTTACCAGATTATTGCATCCATCGAAGATTACGACGATGCAAAAGAAACCTCTTTTCCGCAACCTGATGCCTCGCTGCTTCAAGATGAAAACTTGTCTGCTGAAGTCAGTGCCAGCGTATTAGAATGCGAGGAAGGATTGTTGGAAGATGTCTCCTCATCGCAGGAGCCAAAGGATTTGCATCGTGAAACGGTTGCAGCTCGTGTACCGGTTAACAAAAAAGAACACGAAAAATCACTCTCCCTTCCGGCCGTTTTTTGTCTGATTCTTGCCGTACTGATTCCGCTGTTCCTGTTTATCTTTACCGCGCAGAAGAGCGAAACGTTCCGCCATCTTACCGCCGTAAAAGGGGTAGAAGTGATGATTCCGGAAAACAACCCTTCTGTCGCCAACTGGCAACCCATGATAGAACGCTGTGTCACGCAATATGCGGACAAGTATCTGAAATCACGAAATCTTCAGGAAGTGATTGTCACCGGTGGCCAGAAAAATCAGTTAGCACTGAATTACATTCACGATACCGCCCATGCGGACCTGAACATTACCTATTCCCTCCTTACCAACCAGGAGGATAGCAGTAACTTATGCAACTAATACGTCTCCTGCGCCATGACGGCGTCCGAAAATATGGCCCTTACTGGATTCTGGCTGTATCTGTCATTCTGAGTGCATGGTTTTTCCTCGGCAGTGATTACCGTATGGAAAAAATGCTAACCCAGAATGAATGGCATACCCGCAGCCTGAGCCGCATTGAACCCGCGGCGTTTGATGATGTACCGGATCTCAGTTCCTCATACACCACCAGTGCAACGGTATTTTTGCCAAACCACAGTTATTCAAGGCAAACAGATGTGCTGCTGCGCGGTAAGTCTGAGGATGTAAAGGTAAAACTGATTATCGCCGAGCAGGGAAAGTGGTCAGTGAGTGGTGGCTACCTGACACTGCAACCGGTCTCTTTCAGTGATGTGACATCTGGCAACAACCAAACCTTCTCCACGGAAGAAATGGATCTCCTGCGCGCATTCTACAAACTGAATGTGTTGCAGATCCGCCGGATAGACAAGGTGAACAACAGCACCCTGATGCTCACAAGCCTGAATTACGGGTCGATTGTCCTGACCAACAAGTAACACACTACCCGACCGGCACCCCTTCCTGCCGGTCAGGTTTTTCTGGCACCGGTCAGGTCCAGTGGAGATAATTCCGCGTCGGGTTTTGCGTAGGAAAGCCTGTTTAATCGGTGCGTGGTGTGGTAAGAATCAAGCCCCGACACTGCAACAGTTCCCAGGCTTTCAATATCAATATACCCGTCTGTCTGAACTGCTGACTCTGCAACCCGAAACCAAACGACCTCCCCGATCACCATCACGGTTTGATTTACCGCCAATGTCTGTGTTTCCACTAACCGAAGTCCTATGCTTAGCGGGCTCTCCGCAACATGAGGAGCCTCAAAGCCGTCACTAAACGCTGCGGTTAACCCGGTTTCCTCAAATTCATTGCGCTCCCGGCCATACCTTGCTGAGGTCTGATGGGCTGCCATGTAATGTTTTTCATCAACATGGTTTAGCGTGAACTGCTCAGTTACCAAAATGTTTTCGAGAGTGTCACGGGACACCGAATGAGGGCGCGAAATCATCCCCATTAACGGCGGATTAGCTCCAATGTGGAACACGGAGCTGACGATTGAGAGGTTGAGGTTTCCGTCCTTATCAGCTGTACCCACAAGGTTGGCGCTTTTAAACCCGGACAGGCTGTTTATCAGCCTTGCCCGGTAACGTTTTTCCATGTCATCGAGATCGTTTCTAAAAATGATCATCTCTGTCTCCTTCATTTTCTCAGTACAACGTTATATAGGAAGACAGGGATCAATTTTCTTCATATTTTCACACACATAACTGAATACACTCCGTGTTCAGATTCCGCCCCCTCCGTTTCATGTTCAAACCCCGGGAACGTTGCATCCCAGACCTGAAGGCTTTTGAGGTATCCGATTTGCGGGCTGGAATCATCGCCAAAACTTTCTCCTGACATCAGCATCGGGATCCCCGGTGGGTAAGGGATAATGGCATTGGCTGCAATCCGGTTTGCCAGCTTATCTGTCGGCACCATTTCCACATTGTCTGAGACAATCGCTTGATAAGCTCTACGCGGTGTGATGACCGCTTCTGGCAACATCGAGTACGCGGCATTGAGTTTTTCAGAAGGGTTGTGCTGTTTAAGGAATGAGAACATCTTGTCCCCCAACTCCCGCAATCCCATGTCACCGTAAACATCCGAGTGAGCCATCGCCAACTCCGGCAATACTTCACGGATCGGTGAGTTATCATCATAGTGTTTCTTGAATGACAGCAGCGTATTGACAAGTGTCGCCCACTTGCCTTTGGTGATACCCATGGAGAACAGGAACATCACCTGAAAATCGGTGGTACGGGTCGGTACAATGCCGTAACGCCCAAGGTATTGCGTCACCAACGCTGCAGGCACCCCGGAGTCAAGCAAATTGCCATCGTCCCCCATCCCCGGTGCGAGAAGGCTGACTTTGATGGGATCCAACATACACCAATCCGGCGGCATATCCTTAAAGCCATGCCAGGTATCATCCGGGTGCATCACCCAGCAATCCTGGTTGATGGTCAGCATATCTGCCGGCGCTTCCTCAAACGCGAACGTTTTACCAGATTCCGGGTCAGTCACCCGCTCAGCATTCCAGGGTTTGAAGAACCAATCGCCGTCATCAGTG
The DNA here is from genome assembly GCA_001310455.1 of Photobacterium sp. JCM 19050. GTDB lineage: Bacteria > Pseudomonadota > Gammaproteobacteria > Enterobacterales > Vibrionaceae > Parasalinivibrio. The sequence continues at coordinate 77,269 of BAXG01000010.1, read as the reverse complement.
AATTCCCGGTAAAGGCGTCCCATGGCCTGCCGGAAATCCACCGCCTCCCGGATGACTTCCAGCGTCAGCGACTCCCCTTTGTTACCATCCATCATGGCGACAGCTACGTCATTAGACGCACTGATTGCATAAAGGGGCGATGTGGTCGCATGCATCATGTAAGCCTGGTTAAAGCGCTCGAAACTGATGGCACTCTTTCCATTACGTACATGCAGCCATGATGCCTGAGACAAAGCATTCAGCAGCTTGTGCGTTGAGTGTGTTGCAAAGACAGTCGGGCCATCATTCGGCTTGTCTTCGGGATTGCCGCGCATGGCATAGTGATCGTGATAGATGGGGTTAAAGCGGGCATAACCAAACCAGGCTTCATCGAAGTGAATCCTGTCACTGCTTTCAGCCAGGATATCTTGCGCACTGGCGGCGTTGTAACAAAGTCCATCGTAAGTACAGTTGGTCAGCACCGCATACACTGCCCGGTTGCCGACAAAATCCTTGGTAAGTGCACTCTGTGAGGCCGTCGCTTCCAATGCGTTTTTTTCCATTTGCTTAGGGTAAATCGGGCCGATGATGCCATACCGGTTCCGGGTTGGAACCATATAAACCGGCAATGCCCCGGTTAGCATCAACCCCTGCTCAATGGATTTGTGGCAATTGCGATCGACAATAATCAATTCATTTTCGTTCATGCAGGCTTGCATGATGGTCCGGTTTGCGCCGGATGTGCCAGTTACCAGTGAGTAGGACTGATCAGCCCCGAACACCCTCGCTGCATATTTCTCGCTGTCACCAAATGCGCCGGTATGGTCCAGCAGTGATCCCAGCAGACCACGCTCTATCCCCATATCGGTACGGAACAAGCCTTCCCCGTAATAATTGTAAAAACGCTGCCCTGCCGGAGTTTTGGTAAACCCTACCCCGCCCTGGTGCCCCGGCGCAGCCCACGAGTATTCATGGACATCATCGTAATTCATCATCGCAGCCATCAACGGTGGCAGCAGTCTCTCCCGGTAGCGACGCATGGCAGCAATTGCACGCCCTGCGATGAAATCTGCGGTATCCTCCAGAATCCAGGCAAACTCCACCACCTTTTCCATCATCTCTCGCGTTACATGCAGCGTGATTTTTTTGCGCTCAGCCAGCAAGAAAACCGGCACTTCTTCCTGACGACGGTTCAGCTTTTCTATCAGAACATAAAACCGTTCATTTTCTTCAGATTGCGAGCCGCTCATGGATGAGGTCAACATCATGCAGTCAATTGCCGTATTGGCAAACAAAATGGAGTAGCAATCGTCAAAACTGTTTGCTCGGATAACCCGGGTTCCGTTGTCCTCTAATTCATCAACCAAACGCTGTATCGCGTTTCCGACCACCCCACCTTTCGGAGATTCCTCTAAAATCAGAACGGTATATTTTTTTCCGTAGGATCTCATGCAATTTACTCCGGCTAAATAAATAAGGAAAACACATAACTATTATGTGGAAATAGAAACACTCAGAAGCCGGAATAAAAATTAGTCATCTCCCTCAAATTAGATTATTCAAATGTGAGATACGAGATGAATGAAAACCGTAACAGGAAACAATTCAACACGTTGCCAATTAAAAGTGAAGAATCGAATATCCTATACCCAAACCACCTCAAGGTGCGTGATTCAGAGTGATTTCAGTGCGTTCAATTCAAGGAAAATACCTGAAGGAATGGCTGTTCCCTTTCAAAGGTATTTGACACAGAAGTGGACGCACTGAAACACTCCCGAAGGGCGAGTTTGATTGGCTCTCATTCCGCGTTGCTGTTTTTTGATTTAGAGCCACTAGATCGTCAAAACAGCGCCTTGACTGACAGCCAATCAACTCTCGCTGAAAACTGCATCTTGAGGTGGCTTGGGTATACAATCCCAAGAATTAAACCTTTTCTAAATTCCAAGAAAAATCAATAAATAAACTTTTCGCAAATTCTTCCTCCGTCTTCTACACTCCCTTGGGTTTGCTACCTGACCCTCAAATAAGCGTAATTTCAACCCTAAGAGTTGCTCAAAGAAAATACGTTTCAAATGCATATTTAAATTTTAATTGTGGTTCGCCTCTTCACCAATCCGGAGAGATATTATGGCTTCAGAATCCAATAAAATGGGCCTGGTAGGGCTAACTACCATTGTGACCGTTAATATGATGGGATCCGGCATCATTATGTTACCGGCCAGTCTTGCTCAAACCGGGGCGATATCATTGCTGTCCTGGCTGGTGACAGCAATAGGTGCAATGTGTATCGCTTACGCATTTGCCAAATGCGGAATGTACTGTAACCGGGATGGTGGCATGTCAGCGTACGCCAGCGAAGCACACGGTAAGTCTTCATTTTTTATTGCCTCTTATACCTATTATGTGTGCCTTGTAATCAGCGCCGTGGCAATTGCTGTTTCTGCTGCCGGGTATCTTGTTCCGTTTTTTCCCTGGTTGAAAACCAGCCCCATCCATACATTTGTTGGTGTTGTTTCAATATTAGTGGTCACCATGGTTGCTAATTTTTGGGGGCCAAAAATCACCGGACAAATTTCATCTCTGACCGTATGGGGAATCATAATCCCGGTTGTCGGGTTATCGGTTATTGGTTGGTTCTGGTTTAAGCCAGATGTGTTTGCAGAAGCCTGGAACCCCCACCATGACGGGACCGTCACGGCAATATCCTCCGGCATCGCACTGACTCTCTGGGCATTTCTCGGCATTGAGTCTGCCGGGGCGAACTCAGGGGCGGTGGAAAACCCGGAAAAAAATGTCCCTCTAGCCTGCATGCTGGCCACCAGTTTTACTGCCATCGTCTATATCACTTCAACATCCGTCATCCAGGGCATTATTCCAAACCATGAGTTGGCTGTTTCCGACGCACCTTTCGGGCTTGTATACACATATATGTTCAACGAGACAGTTGGAGCAGTAATTACCGCACTGGCAGTTACCGCGTGTATCGGCTCGCTTCTTGGCTGGCAGTTTACAAATGCGCAGGTTTCCAAAGCAGCGGCCGACATCAACTTGTTCCCCAAGATATTCGGAGAGGTAAACAGTGCCAATGCGCCCATAAAAGGCATGCTGATAATGCTGGGGCTGGAGTTGATACTTGCGTTGATGACCATATCTCCCAACCTCGTGAAACAATTCAACGTACTGCTCAATCTGGCAGTATTTATCAATATGGTGCCGTATATCCTTTCGCTGACCGGTTTGGAGGTCATTCTGAGGAACAACAAAGTGAAGGATAACGAATATAAAATTGGTGCAGCTGTTGGTACGGTCGCCGTGGTTTACAGCATTTACGGTGTGTACGCCTGTGGGCAGTCAGCGGTATTCTGGGGATCCATCCTGACGCTCTTCGGCTATATTTTCTATGGATTCATCGCGGGCCGAGATGCCCAGCATGCAATACGTTGAGGAGGCGTTTATGCACCTCAGACTAATCGTTATTTGTATTCCTGCTCTGTTCGCGGGGCTTACGGTGGCGCAGCCTGTTATCGCAGAAAGCGACAGTGGCAATCAGACGTCTCTGGAAATACTGACAGGGAAGAGAATAGTGGTCGAGCGGGAAGTTCCTTCCAGCAAACCCCACTATGTGTACCGCCCCCGGGCACCTCTTTTCCATCAGGATCATCCGGAAAACAAACCTGAGTCCCCGAAAATAATGAAGCATCCATTGGCCGACCATCCGGAACTAAACAACAACCGGGGGCTGAAACCGCTCCCTTCCTCGCCCAAAAGAGATTAAAAAAGGGCCGCATTTTCGTGCGGCCCTTCAATTTAACAATTCAGCATTCAACCGAGTCGATGGCGACCGGCCAAAGAATGGCTGAGTGTCGTGCCATCAACCAGCTCAAGCTCTCCACCCATCGGAACTCCATGGGCAATACGGCTTGCTACCACGTCGTTTTCGCGACACAGTTCCGCAATATATTGCGCCGTTGCCTCACCTTCCACTGTCGGGTTGGTGGCAAGAATCACTTCCTGGATAGATTCATTTTCCAGCCGTTTTTCCAGCACATCGAGCCCGATATCGTAAGGGCCGATACCATCAAGTGGCGACAGGTGCCCCATCAGAACAAAGTAACGGCCTGAAAACTGGCCGGTTGCTTCAATGGCTGCAATGTCTGCCGGGCTTTCAACCACACAGATTTGCCCGTTTTCCTGACGGCGAGGGTTGCAACAAATCGCGCAGGTATCCTCTTCCGTAAAGGTACGGCAGTGGCTGCAATGCCCCACTTCGGTCATCGCCCGGGTCAGGGCATCAGCAAGTTTTACCCCGCCCTGACGGTCACGCTGCAACAGATGAAAAGCCATTCTCTGCGCTGATTTCGGGCCGACACCCGGCAAACAGCGCAGGGATTCCATCAACTGCTCCAGCAATAAACTGGTGCGCATTGATTAGAAAGGCATCTTGAAGCCAGGTGGCAGTTGCATGCCGCCGGTAACCTGGCTCATTTTTTCTTTCTGGGTTTCTTCCACGCGACGTGCTGCATCGTTGAAAGCTGCCGCAATCAGGTCTTCCAGCATCTCTTTGTCGTCTTCCATCAGGCTTTCGTCGATTTCAACACGACGAACATTGTGGCTGCCGGTCACAGTCACTTTAACCAGGCCAGCGCCAGACTCGCCGGTTACTTCCATATTGGCAATCTCTTCCTGAAGCTTCTGCATGCGATCTTGCATTTGCTGGGCTTGCTTCATCAGGTTGCCCATACCACCTTTACCAAACATAGTTATCTCTCTCTGGGAAATTACTGTGACTATAGAGGACGAATACTGTCTTCATCCACCCGAGCTGCAAAGCGCTGGCAGATAAACTGTATATTCGGGTCATTGTTGATATTTTCAATGGCTCCGGCCAGTTTTTGCGAATATAACTGTTCCCGAAGCTCAAGCGGCGTTGTTCCCTCTGTACCGGTTTTAATTGTCAAATGAACCGGATGGTTCATGACGGCACTAAGAGACGCCTCAAGCTGTTGTTGTGCCTTATCAGACTGAAGATGAGCCTGATCAGGGCGAAGAACAAGGGTCACGGACTCACCGGACTGCTCCATAGCCGCATTGAGAGCCAGCTGTTTGACCAGTCGGCCGACATCAAGCTGGTTGGCAATCCGGCTCCAGTCATCTGCAGAATTGGCTCATCCAGCAATTTTGCTGCCATTTCCGGAGTCTTGGTATGGTTTAACGCCTTTTTAATTGTTTCCGGCGTAATTTCTACCACCTCGGCCTTTGGCTTTAATATCCCGGTGGGTTTCCAACGGTAATCTTCAGGCTCGGCAGGCTTCACATTCTCCGGTTTTGGCTGAGGCAGTCCTGGCTCCGCAGGATGTTCTGCGGCAATGCGCTCCAGTGCAGACAATGTCTTGCCTGCCGAAACCGGTTTAACCTTTTTTGGGCCGTTGTCTCCCTGTTGCTTTGCTTTAGCCCGGCTTCGCAACAGGTTACCAGCTGCCAGCAAATGCCCGGCAGTGGAGCTGGTTGCCGGTTGTGGCGAATTCTGCGGCTGAACAGCCTGCTGCGGAGCTGAAGATGCTGACAATGCTGACAATGCTGAAGGCGCAGCATCACGATGCGACACCATATCCTGATAATCATCATCTTCATCAGGAAGTGGCGGCATGGAGTCCAGGTCTGCCGGCGGCGGCATTTCCGGCTGCGCCGGGGTTGCATGAGGTACAGCCCTCAGATCCTGAGGAGAACGCTCCTGAGGCACGGCAGAAATATCTGCCGCAGCCTGTTTGTGAGCGCTCATTGCTTGTTGAGACGGTGCTGATTGAGACGGCGCTGGCTGAACAGGCTTGGTGACAGGTGCCATCCTAACCGGAGGCGCTGCAGCAGGTTGAGCCTGTGCCACCATAGCGTCAACTGGCTGGGGTGACCAAGCCGTTTTTGCAGGCTTAAATGCCAGCATACGCAGCAATGTCATTTCCAATCCGGCACGGCCGTCTGGCGCATAGTTCAGGTCATCACGACCCTGAAGGGCTATCTGGTAATAAAGCTGAATGTCCTGCGGGGACATCTGTCCGGCCAATGAACTGATGCGTTCATGATCCGGATGACTGGCTTCAATGACAGTCGGCATAACCTGAAACATCGCAATGCGGTGAAGTTGGGTGGCAAGCTCTTTAAGCAGGCCATCCCAATCCACACCAACAGAGGCAATTTCCCCGAGGGTATGCAGAAGCAGTGGCGCATCTGAACGCGTCAGAGCTTCCAGCAAACTTATCGCCTGATCATCTGCCAGGGTACCGAGCATATCGGCAACCTGAGCTGTGAATATTTCCCCGTTCCCCAGAGCGATAGCCTGATCTGTCAGGCTAAGGGCGTCACGCATACTGCCTTCAGCGGCTTTCGCCAGAAGCTGCAGTGCTCGGTGTTCAGCATTTACCCCTTCAGAGTGAAGCACATGCTCAAGCTGGGTCTGGATTTGTTCCGCACTCAGGTGTTTAAGATGGAACTGAAGACAACGCGAAAGAATCGTAACCGGCAGTTTCTGTGGGTCAGTGGTCGCCAGCAGGAATTTCACATACTCCGGCGGTTCTTCCAGCGTTTTAAGAAGTGCGTTGAAGCTGTGACGAGAGAGCATGTGCACTTCGTCAATAATATAGATTTTGAAGCGTCCGCGAGCCGGCTTGTACTGGACGTTATCCAGCAAGTCCCGGGTGTCTTCGACCTTTGTTCGTGAGGCTGCATCGATCTCAAGCAGATCAACAAAACGACCTTCATCGATTTCTTTACAGGTCGAGCACTGTCCGCATGGGTTCGCGGTAATACCTTGCTCACAGTTCAGGCCTTTAGCGAAAATACGGGCAATGGTCGTTTTCCCCACGCCCCGGGTGCCGCTGAAAAGATAAGCATGGTGAAGACGGTTATGCTCAAGTGCGTTCTCCAGTGCTGTCAGCACGTGAGACTGTCCGACCACATCAGTAAACTGACGGGGTCTCCACTTTCGAGCAAGAACTTGGTAACTCATATTTCTGCCCTGACTGAATAAGGCCCTATGCTAGCACAGCTGTAACGCAGCAGGCGACAGCACCGGGTGCTGTCGCCTGCTAAATAACCGATTGGTGTGACAACGGTTTCGTTTGAAAAATTAATGACCGTCGAACTCACAAATGGTGAATACGTTAAGGCCAAGTTTTTCAAGACGTGTTTCACCGCCGATCTCCGGCAGGGAAATTACAAAAGCAGCGTCGGTCACTTCGCCACCAAGGCGACGAATGAGTTTCGTTGTCGCTTCGATAGTCCCGCCGGTCGCCAGCAAATCGTCAACAACCAGAACTTTATCCCCTTCACTGATTGCATCAACGTGGATTTCCAGTGTGTCCTGACCATATTCCAGCTCATAGCTTTCAGAAATCACTTCGCGAGGCAGCTTGCCCGGCTTACGAACAGGAACAAAGCCCACACCCAGTTCAAGTGCCAGAGGCGCACCGAACAGAAAACCACGGGATTCAGTACCCACAACCTTGGTAAAACCGCCGGCACTGTATTTTTCTACCAGCAGCGCGATTGTGGCTTTATAAGCTGCAGCATCTTCCATCAAACTGGTGATGTCTCGAAAAATGATGCCTGGCTTTGGGTAGTCAGGAATGGACTTAATGCTGTTTTTAATTTGAGCAATCGCGTCTTTTGTCATAGTCATTTTTCCGGTCACTGCCGGGAACTCCTGTTTATCTCAATCAGGACACCGTGTCCCCGTCTTGCCGGAATGACCTGCGAAATCTGACGGGATGCTGGGTGTCAACACAACCCTGTGATGTTATGTGTTTTCACCCTGCGGGGCAACCGGGGCACCTTCAGGCAAACGATTAAACCAGATAAGCAGGGAAATACACATGGCAGCAAGCATGATTTTTAGCCAGATAAACGACACGATGTAGATAGACAGGCAAAAACTCAGAACAATAAAAATATTCGCCCGCTTCTTTACTGTTCGAGAAACGGCGCGGTGTTCATGCCAGTCCCGAATGACAGGACCATATTTGGGATGATTATTGAGCCATGCAGCTGCACGAGGGGAACTTTTAATGAAACACCCACTGGCAAGAAGCAGAAACGGTGTGGTAGGCAGGACAGGTAAAAAAATGCCAATGATGGCGAGCGCGACTAACAGCCAGCCCGCCATAAACAAGATAAAATTGGTGACTTTCTGTCGCACTGTCACCTCCTGGTTACTTAACTTCCTATAATCTTGATCCAGGTAAGTATGGCTGGCAAGGTTGGAAGCGATAAAACAGCAACCAATCCAAGAAAATAGCTGAAACTATATGGATCTTTGTACTCTTGGCTCACGATTAGCTCCTCACAACATTTATTATCATTTTGCGCAACACAATATATACGAATCGCTCACCATCAAACACCGATAAAATAAAAGGATATTTTCCTCGCAAGTTGATTCATATCAGTATAGACAACGCTTCCCAGACGTAAACTCAAGCAATCTGAGTAACGCGAATGTGTGCCTATGTTAACCACAGAGCAACTATCAACATTTAAAGATGCGCTGGAAAACGAAAGACTGACTCTGCGCGAACGCATACTGGCATCGTTGACCGACTATCCCTGACTCAGCCGGAATTGCTGCAAACCCATCACCTGATTGGGCTTTGCCAGGATGAAGGCCGAAATTCCAAGCATCTTGGTTTCAGGCTGGAACGCGTCGACGCCGCGCTTTGCGCAATGATGATGGAAATGTACGGTTTATGCGCAGACTGTGAAGAGGAAATTTCACTGGCAGATCTGGAAAAGGATCCGGCAGAACCACGCTGTAGATCATGTCGGCTGCATGACCATTATCATCACGAAGAAGTTTAAACAAAAACACCGGCCTGCAAGCCGGTGTTTTTATTTGGGGATTTCGACATTAATCCTGATCAACCATCCATTTGCGGAAGGTTTTACGCTCTTCTTTGGATGCTTTGGTATACCAGAGCTTTAATTGCGTTAACGCGTCCCCTGTAATTTCTACTTTTCCATCTTCTTTTACTTCTACAGCAACTTCGCTAAGGTCCTTCACCTCACTGCCTTCAAAGTAGATACCCTTATTTTTGTTGTATGTGGCGACGGCTTTCTCTAGGTCGTTATACGGCAAGAACCCAGGGTTACCCGGCAACACATCAACGGTAAAAGAAACAGGGCTGGCAGTAGTTGTTCGAACAAACCACTCATCATTTCCGTTTTTAAATGCAAACTCAGCTTTGGCGTACTTCCTGTAGTTGTGGGTACCTACAAGCAAATCCTGACCGGTTGAAGTGAATTGAATGACATAAGGCTTGGATTCGAAAAGCCGGTTCTTTGAACCTTCGGCAAGGTTGGCTTTATATCGAACCACTATTTGGTTGACACCATCGGGTACGATCACTGTATCACTGGATACTTCCTTGCCATTGAGGACCTTAATTTCCACATCTTTTGTTGATGTCAGTTCAGTTGCAAAACCAGAGAATGAAACCAAAGACAGCGCAAGAAGTAGTTTTTTCATGTATCCCTCACAAAAAAGAGCCACCGAAATGGTGGCTCTGATTTAACACTATCTAAGACAACTTAGAAAGATACTTCAAGGCCTACCAAGAAGCCGTTTGCACTGTCAGACTTGCCGCCTTTTGGATCTTTCTCTGCAAAACCAACTTCTGCATAAGTCTTCACGTTGCTGTGCATTTTGTAGGTAACATTCGCGTAGATGTTGCTACCTTTGTCATCATTGTCGTTTTCACCGAAGTTGTAACCAAGGTAGTATTGGAAATCACCAACACCATAACCGGCGAGAAGTTCAACGATATTGCCTGATTTATCTTTCTTTTTGTCAACTTCAAAATCGGTGTAAGAAGCACCGAATGTGAACGCATCCATAGAGTAAACTGCACTCAACTGCCACGCGTCGGAGTCACTTCCACCTTTAACTTCTTGAGTGGTGTAATAACCAGACAAGGCAACACCAGCAACTGTAGTACCTACACCGAAGTCAGTGTGGGAATTGTTTTCATTGGCTTTCGCGTCTTTATTCCAAGCATCCAGATCGTGTGCAACGCCAAGCCAGAAATCATCGTTTTCAAACTTGTATTTAACAACGTTGTCACCCGAAGCTTCGAAACCGCCTTTGTCTACGCCTTCAATACCCAGCTCGATGTCTTCGTTGATGAAAGTGTCATCCCACATAGTGGTTTGACGACCTACGGTTACCTTACCAAAATCACCCTTCAGACCTGCGTAGAGATCAGAGTTTTTGACGCTTCCACCTTCATTTTCAAAGTCGAAGAAACCGATAGCAGTCAGGCTATCGCTTACTGCAACTTCGGTGGTGAAGTTCAGTTCACCGTCATCCAGACGAACGTCAAGGTTCTTGTCTTCGCCGTCAAACTCGTAAGTTTGGATAATCTGAACTTCTGCAGCTCCGCCGATTGAAACGGAAACACCGTCTTGATCGTAAACAGTTGCCGCAGACGCGGTGCCCGCTGCCAGCAGAGCTGGTACAGCCATTGCCAGAATAGTCTTTTTCATAGTTAATCCACTGCCTTTTCTTAATTAGAATGGAATTCCTGTTTCCGGAATCCTTTATAGTTTGATACACAAATGTAAAAGTTCTCTTACAGTCAGGTATCAATAATTTCGAAACTAATCCTGACAGACAGATCTAAAATCTGTCAAATTCAGCTAAAGAATTATTAAGAAAGATAAAATTTAATTCATATCAATACGTTACATGCGCAACCCTGTAACAGATCACACTTCCGCGATCTGTAAGTGACTGATTTACCCTGTAACAATAGCGACAAAGAAAGAACATTATTCTAACAATTGAATTTTTCAGGTCTCAATGCAGATTAATAATCTAAATAAACGTAAAATTTAGATTCAGAATTTGACGAGGATGACGAGGGGACAAAAAAACAATAGTTCAATTTATTTTCGTGATATGAGTCACAAAGCTTTTATAATCCGTATTCATTTAAAGCCGAATATCTCGACTCGATTGTTGGTATAATCTGCTACCAAATATTAGTAAGTCATGAACATGCTCCATACCACGACCAAACAAGACATTCGTCTCTGCTATAAGAACCTTCAAGACCTGCTGGAGGGCTTTGTGCCTAGGAAGGTACAAAATTATCTTGTTGCAGAAATTGCAAAAACACTTGGCGGGGAATACAACAAAAAACGGCGTATTATGGTGGCAGAAGCTGGGACTGGAACCGGCAAATCAATGGCTTACCTTATGGCATCAGTGCCATATGCGTTAAACAACAACAAAAAGGTAGTTATCTCTACCGCTACCGTGGCTTTGCAGGAACAACTGCTGAATAAAGATCTTCCCCTTTTTCGCAGAATCTGTCCCAAACCGTTCGATTTTATCCTTGCTAAAGGAAGGCAGAGATATTGCTGTGCCGAACGTCTGGCCGTAGCTGCGGAAAGTCAACCTGCCTCTCAGGACGACTTGTTCAGCACCACCAAAGAGAAGTCTCCGCAGAAGTGGTTCATCTCTTTATATACGGCTTATTCTGACCAAAAGTGGGATGGCGACAGGGACAGCTGGCCGGAAACCATCCCGGATGAAATATGGGCACAGATCGTATCAGACAAGCACTCCTGCCAGCCGGGAATGCCCGCCCACAGGCAATGCCCGTTTACAAAAAGCCGTCAGGGTCTGGCGAAGGCTGATGTCATTATTGCCAATCATGCATTGCTGATGGCTGACCTTGAGCTTGGCGGCGGTGTCATACTGCCTGAGCCTGAGCAATCAATTTATATGATTGATGAAGCCCATCACCTGCCTATCGTTGCCCGGGATTTTTCTGCTGCCTTTTCGAGCCTCACCGGCGCTGCAAACTGGCTGGAAAAGCTCAACAAGTCTTCATCCAAGTTCCTTTCCCTGACTGACGCAAACCGTTCAGACAAGTTTTATGAAACACTTCAGTCAGCTATACAAACCCTGATTCCGGAACTGCGCCATCTGAGTAAGCAGCTTCAGGCCATGCCTTTCAGTGACGATGGCATCTACCGCTTTGAAGACGGAGAGTTGCCTTCTTTTTTGGAAGAACCATCACAGACCTGCAAACTTGCCAGCCAAAAAGCACTTTCTTCTCTGGGTAAGCTGCATGACCTAATCTCAGAAAAGGTAAAAAATGGTGAATTAAGCTCAAAAACCGCGGATCCAGCGCTGGCCGAAAGCGGCTTTTTCCTGAGCCGTCTCGAAAACCTGAACAAAGTTTGGCAGTTGATGGCAAAACCATTGGCTGATAAAGGTGCCCCGCTTGCGAGATGGCTTGAGCTTCATGATGACAAAGATATTTCCGTTCATGCCTCACCGTTGGAAGTCGGCTGGCAGTTAGACAATATGATTTGGTCAAGAGCCGCCGGTGCTGCGCTGGTGTCCGCCACTATCCGGGCGCTGAATAAATTCTCCTATTTTTGTCACCAGTCAGGGCTCAGGGAGGATGACGGCACCCAGTTTCTGGCACTCCCGTCACCTTTCGATTACTACGAACAGGCGGAGCTTGTGGTTCCGGAAACAGGAGTGGAACCACAAGACAATACATTCACTGACAAATTGCCGAAAATACTCAGAGAATATCTCAAGGATCAGCCTGCAAGCCTGGTGCTGTTCTCTTCTTATTGGCAGATGAACCAGGTTGCCCAGAAACTGAAGCCCTGGTGCAAAAAACATGATGTTTCACTGCTGGTTCAGGGCACAGAATCGCGTCAGCAATTGCTGGAAAAACATCGCAAAACAAGGCAGAAAGGAAAGGCTTCGGTATTATTCGGTACCGGTAGTTTTTCAGAAGGGCTGGATTTACCCGGTGACCTGCTGACGAACTTAATTATCACCAAGATTCCCTTTGCCGTGCCAACCTCCCCTGTTGAAGAAGCACATGCGGAATACATAGAAAAACGAGGCGGCAACCCGTTCCTTCAGATCTCCGTCCCGGAGGCCAGCAGGAAGCTCATCCAGTCAGTCGGCCGATTGCTGAGAAAAGAGACAGATTGTGGCAGAGTGGTGTTATTGGATCGGCGGATTGTCACACGCCGCTATGGCAAAGCGTTGTTGGACTCATTGCCGCCTTTCCGTCGTAGAATTGAATACTGAGAGCCGTTATGGATCTGGCCACACTGAATAACCTGCTGACAGATATGGCAAAGCAAGCCGCACAAACTGATCGCTCCAGAAAGGAAGGGTGGGCACCACTGTTTGACGAACAGTTGTTTTATTGCCGTTCATCATTGCTGACACCCTATGTGGCAGAGGCCAAGCATAACCTGGAAACACTTGAGACAGAACAGAGGGAAAACCGTCTATCCGCGGCCCGGGCAGCCCATTTATGTGAGCGCTTACTTAATCAAATCACTGCATTAAAACGTGAGCAGTCAACCGGCAAACTGAGAACAAAGTACAGGAACACATCGTTCAGGAAACCCTCAGTCACCGCGCAGCAACTCTATGAAAACCTGGCGCAGCACCGGGAGTGGGAGCGTCGCCTTGAGAACATGGTGAGAGAAGAAGAACTCCGCCATGCAAACTGCTCCGGTTGGGATGAACAGCAGGCTTGCCAGCAAAAAATACTGGCGACTGAAGCTCGGCTCCAGCGCTGCAGGGAAGCCATTACAAGCATAGAAAAACAGATAGCAAAGAAAGAGCGCTATGGCTGAGTTGTTGCCGTTGGTTTACCACCCGATATATTCCGATTTTCCGTTGCCGGACGGCCACCGATACCCATTGCAAAAATACCGGATGCTAAAGGAACACATTGAGTCAGATGTGCAAATGCATAGCGCCGTGGCATTTGTCGAACCGGCATCGCTTAACCCCTCACGTCTAAAGTCTATTCACAGGCCAGAATATGTTGATGCTTTGCTGGCGGGCTCCTTGCCTTTGGCCAAAATGCGCCGGATCGGATTTCCCTGGAGCGAAGCCCTGTTACGTCGCAGCCTGACTTCTTTGGGGGGAACGCTGGATACCGTCCAACAGGCAATGGAGTGCGGTATTGCGATTCACCTAACCGGTGGCTACCACCATGCCCACTATGATTTTGGCAGCGGTTTTTGCCTGTTTAATGACCTTATTCTGGCAGCGACGGAAGCGCTCACTTATCCGGGGATTGAACGTGTGCTCATCGTGGATTGTGATGTCCACCATGGGGATGGAACCGCAGCACTCGCCGTGGATAACAGTCAGATAATTACGCTGTCCATTCACAGTGAGAAGAATTTCCCTTCCCGTAAGCCCCCTTCAGATATCGATATCGGCTTACCGAATGGGACAGATTCAGAAAGCTACCTGCACCATTTTTGTCCTATGCTGACGTTGGCATTGGCTCAATACCAGCCGGATTTTGTTATCTATGATGCCGGTGTTGATATTCATACTGACGATGAACTTGGCTACCTCAACGTTTGCTCAGACGGAATTCTCGAACGAGACCGCTTTGTTCTTACCCAATGCCGGACCCTGGATATACCGGTAGCGGCTGTAATTGGTGGCGGCTACCGAACTGAGCAGGAAAAGCTAGTTCCGTTGCACGCAAACCTTATCTCAGCCGCATTGTCAGTCACCGCCTTTGGAGCAAACCAATGACCCCCAACAAAAAGGGAGATCTCTCCCCCGAGCAACCCGACGCGAGCGATGAAATCCCATCAATTGAGAATGCACCGGATGACATCAAACTTGCCGTCGATCTGATTTACCTTATTGAGTCCAATGAGATAGACACTGACACCGCAATTTCTGCACTTGAAATCGTTCTTGCCGATCTGCAACGAAAAAAAGCCGGACGCTGACCGGCTTTCCCTCCTCCCACCCAGCGGGAACGAAAACACAAATCTCACACAAAACAAATCACTATTAAGCATTTCATCTAAAAACTTAAAACATGGCAGCTCACAAAGTAACCGATCACCATATTTTTTAGTGTTTTATGCCATGAATATGGTTATCATCCAGTCCAACCTGAAATGAATTGTCAACATTATTATTCATAAAGTATGACTATGCAGACACATTCAGGGGGTTTAACGGTGCATCTGGCCAGGAAGGAATTCTGCAGCCGGGCACGGTTAACAATTGCAAGGATGCGACAGGGAACGTGTCGTACAGACACGATAATGAACACTTACCGGGATGAAGCTATCGCTTAGCCTTGTAGAATAAAATGAGTGTTAGAGTAGCATGACGGAACTAAAAGAACTCTTCGTGTCCTTTGTGGACACCGGCAACGGAATCCTTTGGGGATCGGTGCTTGTTTACCTTCTTATTGGACTTGGCCTTTATTTCACTGTCCGCACACGATTCATCCAATTCCGCCACTTCGGCACATGTTCAAACTGATGGCAGTCAGCCGTACCGGCGCTGACGGCGGTATCTCCTCCTTCCAAGCATTCAGTACCAGCCTTGCCGCCCGTGTGGGTACCGGTAACATGGCTGGTGTGGCTGTTGCAATTTACCTCGGTGGCCCGGGTGCTGTTTTCTGGATGTGGATTACCGCACTGGTCGGCATGGCAACCAGCTTTGTAGAGTCAACACTGGCGCAGGTATACAAAGTCCCGAATAAAGACAACACATACCGCGGTGGCCCGGCCTATTACATTGAGCGGGGCCTCGGCCAGCGTTGGCTCGGTATCCTGTTTGCTATCTGCCTGATTGTGGCGTTCGGCCTGGCTTTTAACGGTGTTCAGTCCAACTCCATTGCCGCAGCAATGCAGACCGCATTCGGTATGAACCAAGTTATGTGGGTATTGCTCTGGTGGTTATTGTCACTCCAATCATTTTTGGTGGCATGCGCTCGGTCGCCCGAGTCGCTGAGTTGATTGTTCCATTTATGGCTATCGGTTACCTGGCTGTAGCTGGTGGTGGTTGCATGAACATCACAGAGTTGCCTTCTGTTATCGCAACCATTGTGAAAAGTGCGCTCGGCCTTGATCAGGCAGCCGGTGGTGCTATGGGTTATGCTGTTGCCCAGGCAATGATGCAGGGTATCAAGCGCGGTCTTTTCTCGAACGAAGCCGGTATGGGTTCTGCGCCAAATGCGGCGGCCACGGCTTCAACCAAGCCAAACCACCCTGCGGCACAGGGCTATGTACAGATGCTGGGTGTCTTTATCGATACCATCGTCATCTGTACAGCGACAGCGGCTATTATCCTGCTGTCCGGCCACCTCGAATCAGGCAGCGGCCTGAACGGTATCGCCCTGACTCAGGCTGCATTGGTCAGCCAGGTGGGTGATTGGGGTGCAGCATTTGTTGCTATCGCCATTCTGCTGTTTGCTTTTACGTCAATAATCGCAAACTACTCTTACGGCGAATCCAATATCGAATACATTTTCAAAAGCAAATCAGCCATCATGTTCTACCGCATTGCCGTGTTGGCGATGGTGTTCATCGGTTCCGTGCTGGACCTGCCTGTAGTCTGGAGCTTTGCAGACCTTTCAATGGGGATGATGGCTATTATTAACCTGATTGCCATTGGTCTGCTCTCCGGCGTTGCCTTCATGGTATTACGCGATTACGAAGAACAGCGTAAGGCAGGTAAAGATCCGATCTTTGACCGCACCAAGTTCCCTAAGCTGGATAAGCAGCTTGATAAGGATGTTTGGTAACCGGGCATTTGCTCAGAAAAACAAAATCACAACCGGGTCTTCGCACCCGGTTTTTTGGGGCCTGCCAGCTTGAGGGGAAATTCTTCAAAATTAGCGGGATTGTCGGCGAAATAACACCAAATGAGCCTTAACCCGGCACCCCACCCGTGATGATAAATCACACTGATTTTCGCTTTTTGCTGCGTTATGTCACGGCTGTTCTTTTCTGAGGACTTTGTTATAGTCAGCGCAGAATTTCGTTTATCGGGCCGCTGAGCGCCCATTTCTGAAGGATCTGTACCCCTCATGACAACGTCATCCATTCCTCAATTTTTACCCATGCACAATGTTATCCAGGACTACGCCTGGGGCAGTTTTGATGCGCTGAACACACTGTTCGGTATTCCTAATGCAGAAGGTAAACCGCAAGCAGAGATTTGGATGGGCGCCCACCCTAATGGATGCTCAAAGGTGCAGAATGGCGACAGCGAAATGTTGCTTTCTGATTTTATCAAAACCAACCCAACCGCCATTCTGGGCGCAAAAACCCAGGCTGATTTCGGTGAGCTCCCTTACCTTTTCAAGGTACTTTCCGCTGAAAAAGCGCTCTCCGTACAAGTACACCCAAGTAAGTCGCAGGCAGAGCAGGCTTCGCCCGTGAAAACGAAGCAGGCATCGCCCTGAACGCCGCTAACCGAAACTACAAAGATCCCAACCACAAGCCGGAGTTGGTTTTCGCACTGACCCCTTACCAGGCAATGAATGGTTTCCGTGAAATCAGTGACATCGTGGCGCTTTTTGATGCGCTGGATCTCGACATCATTGCCGACATCGTAGAAGCGCTCAAAGCCAACCCAACATCTGAAGGCTGAAAACCTTCTTTGGTGCAATGCTGTCCCTGGACGGCGAAGCCAAAGATCTCGCCGTTTCCCGCCTGCTCGCATACGCCACGGTTAACCAACAAGACCCATTATTTGCCCTTCTGATGAATCTGTCTGAACAGTATCCGGGTGACATCGGCCTGTTTGTGCCGCTGATGCTGCACGTTGTTACCCTGCAGCCGGGTGAAGCCATGTTCCTGGATGCCTGCACCCCACACGCCTACATCAAAGGAACCGGCCTTGAAATCATGGCCAACTCAGACAACGTTTTGCGTGCCGGCCTGACACCAAAATACATGGATGTTCCTGAACTCGTCGCCAACACTCTTTTTGAAGCAAAACCCGCTGACAAGGTACTGCTGGCACCAATTGAAGAAGGCAATGCGAAGCACTTTGCTATCCCGGTACCGGACTTCAAGTTCAACGTCTATCAGGGCAATGCGGAAATTCATGCGGACAGCGCAGAAATCCTCTTTGCACTGGATAGCGATATCACTTTGACCGGAAATAACGGTGAAAGCCTGACCGTCGCTATCGGTCAGTCTGCCTTTGTTCCTGCGGCGACCGGCCAATACCAGGTTGAAACAAAAGGCCGTTTTGCTCGCGCATTCTGCTGATCCATTTTGGGAGCGCCAGTCTGGCGCTCCCGTACTTCTGAGACCATCCAAACCCCGCCTTCAGCTCACCGCAATTCGCCGACTCTCGCTTTATTGATAATCATCACACTTGCTGAACCCGGTTACAAAAATCCAGTAAAAGCCGTTTTTCTCCAATATCTTCCGTATCTGCAGGCTCTCATACTACCCCCTTTCAACATCCGCCCTTCAAACCACACCGAAAAGACATTTTTCGGACGTTAGGAGCTGAAACATGATTACCAGCCTGCTGAGTAGAGAACTCATTTGCCTTGAGCTGAATGCCACCAGCAAACAGGACGTATTTAACGAACTTGCCTCCCTGCTGGCAGAAAATGGAAAAGTTGCTGACAAGGATGCATTTGTTGCGGACCTCTGGGCCCGTGAAGAACAGGGAAACACCGGCTTTGAGGAAGGCATTGCCCTTCCCCACGCAAAAAGTGCGGCGGTCACCAACCCGGCTGTCGCTATTGGTATCAGTCGTAAAGGTATCGAATACGGTGCTGAAGACGGCCTCCCTTCAAAGCTTTTCTTTATGATTGCCTCTCCGGATGGCGCGGCAAACCATCATATTGAGGTGTTGGCTGAACTCTCATCAAAACTGATTGAAGAAGGCTTTGTCGAGCGTTTGATGTCAGTCACCTCCACGGATGACGCACTTTCAATGTTCCTTGAAAAGACGGAACAGAAATCGGTAACTGAGCAAGAATCCAAAGGTTTCCTGATTGGTGTAACCGGTTGTCCGACCGGCGTCGCCCATACCTATCTGGCAGCGGAAGCCCTCGAAAAAGCAGCAGCTGCAATGGGCTATACCATTAAGGTTGAAACCAACGGCTCTATCGGTGTCAAAAACGTACCGACCCAGGAAGAGATCGCCCGTGCTGATGCAGTGATCGTTGCCTGCGACAAGCAAGTCGATATCAACCGCTTTGCCGGCAAGCGCCTAATTCAAACCGGTGTAAAAGCCCCGATGAAAGACGGTCAAGGCGTGATTAAACAGGCTCTGAAAGCTATACCTTTCGAGGCATCAGAAACCACTGCCAAAGCCGCCAAACCTCAATCGACAGCCGGACTTTACCAGTACCTGATGAACGGCGTTTCCCACATGATCCCCTTCGTGGCAACCGGTGGCCTGTTAATTGCCCTGGCACTGGCAATTGGTGGCGTACCGACTGAAGCCGGTATGCAGATCCCAGAAGCAGCATGTGGAACAACATCCTGAACGTGGGTGTAGCCGCATTTAAACTGATGATTCCAATTCTTGCCGGTTATATCGCTTTTGCTATCGGTGACCGCCCTGCTCTGGCACCAGGGTTTATCGGTGGCTGGATTGCCAACGACGGCTCTTTCTATGGTGCAGCAGCCGGTACCGGCTTTATCGGTGCCATCATCGCCGGTCTGCTTGTAGGTTACTTCGTGCGCTGGCTGGCTACCCGAGAGTATCCGGAACTGATTCGCCCGATTGTCCCGATTCTGTTCGCACCACTTGTCGGTACCCTGTTTATTGCGTTCGCCTTTATCTTTGTGATTGGTGCCCCGATTGCCGGTTTGATGGACTCGCTGAATGCCATGCTGGTCTCCATGAGCGGTGGCAGCCTGGTTCTGCTGGGTATTGTGCTCGGTGGCATGGCGGCCTTTGACATGGGCGGCCCGGTAAACAAGGTAGCCTTCCTGTTCTCTGTGGGCATGATTGCCTCCGGCCAGACGCAGTTTATGGGCGCGATGGCCTGTGCAATTCCGGTTGCTCCACTGGGTATGGCGCTGGCGACTTTCATCGGCCGCAAGCTTAACATCTTCGACGAAACTGAAATTGAAGCCGGTAAAGCATCAGGTGCGATGGGACTGGTAGGCATTTCTGAAGGTGCGATTCCATTTGCAGCCCGTGACCCATTTGCAGTCATCCCTGCCAACATGGCGGGAAGCATGATGGCTGCCGTGATGGCATTCCTGTTTGGCATTACCAACAGCGTTGCGCATGGTGGCCCAATTGTTGCCCTTCTGGGTGCAATTAACAAACCTCTGCTGGCCCTGCTGTGTATGGTGACTGGTGCGTTCGTAACTGCCATGGTTGCAGTCGCCCTCAAGAAGGCCCGAGCCGCAAGATTGGCAACCCAGCAAGTATCTGAAGCATAAATACGCGGGAAAATGAGTACTCCCACCCGGCATCCCCCTCCGGGTGAATCGAAAAGGCCCAATGACACGTCATTGGGCCTTTCACTTTCTTTCAGCAGAATCAATCCTGGTGCGATTTTTCCAGCTCATCCTGCTGTTTCGCGAACTGTGCCAGCGCCTCAAAGTCTTTCGGTGTCCAGATATCGCGGTGTTTCAGCTCTGATGGCGCCACGATAAAGGCACTCTCCCTGTCCCCTTTACGAAGTTCAAGTTGGCCCCAATCACTGACTGGCTCACCATTTGGAAACACATCGGACAGAGAAAGGTGCAATCCGTTGTCAGTCCCATTTGGCAGAAGATCTAAACCCAGATGATAGTCCCGGTGTAAAACCACCCACTTATCCGGCAGGCGCTTACTGCTGTCCCACCATTTTCCATCCAGGGAGCCAATCTTCGCCGATGTTTCATCTGAAGATGCCGCCCGCATTTTTTCTAACGTGGCTTTCAGCGATGCATCCATAGACTTACCGAATGCTCCCACTGAGGCATCCGGATCCTTGTCCAAAATAGCCATTGCCAGTTTTGCACCCAGCATATTGGAATAAAGATCTTCCGGTGAGTACGCAGATGCGAGCTCTTTAAACCCACCCACTGATTCCATACCAAACCACTGCGCAATTTCGTGCCATTGGGCAAGGCGGAATGCGGCCAATCCGGCAGCCTGAATAGCCATTTGTTCTCTTTCAGCCTCCGTAAGTTGCACCGTGCGTGCATACAACACAATCACCCGTTCACGGAGTTCAGCCGGCAACTTTATGTCGTAGCTTGTTCCCAGACGATGGCGCATTTCATTGAACAGGAAATAAGTAAAGTCGGCCGTATCGCGAACATGGGCAGTATCAATAAACCCGCCTTTTTCCGTGTAGATAAGGCCATTGTGTTCTTTACCAAGTCCCAGCAGGCTGCTGGAAACCCCTTGGGAACCATCGTTGTAGATGTGGTTTCCGAGAGATTCCACATCCAGCACGTTGCCGACGGAGAAAAACGGGACTGGCACACCGCCAACCTGCGCCTTCAAATCTTTTCCAAACGCACAGCAAGGTCGCACCCCGACCGGGGCATCAGCAAGCGCAAAACCCGGGGCACCCAGCACCAGGCTGCCAAGGAGCAACAAGACTCCCCGGCATTTCAAAATAGGTTTATTCATTTTCAGGTATCAGAAAGCTTCATTGATATGGAAATAGAAACCGCTACTGTCTTTACCCACACCAAAATCAAAACGTACATTGATGCGGGGCTTAAAAGCGAAACGGTAACCCAGCCCGGCGGTCGGCAACCAGGTTTCTCCAAACAACCGATCCGCATCCCGGGCGATATTCCCAGCCCCCACCCAGGCCACCATGCCATGGCGGGTATTAAACTGATGTCGCCATTCAATTTGGGTGGAAAGCTGGTAGCGGTCGCGATACTGGCCTACGTAATAACCACGCATTCTTTTATCGCTGCCAAGCTCTGAATAGGCGTACCACGGAATATCCCCGGTGACACCCTGTCCGTAAACTTCCCACGCGACAATACTTTGTGAGGAAACCCGCAGGTACTCGCGATAGTTCAACGTTACCCGGTCGTAATCGAAATCAGATCCGAGTGCTTCGCGGTACGTGACCCATTCAAGGCTCAGCAGACGTCCTTTTTCGGGATTAGGCTCAAAATCACGGCTGTCGTATTCCAACGTGAAAAGCGCACCGCTGCTGGTAGAATCATCTAACGCACTTCCGGACAGAACCGGTCCGTCAGATTCCTGATCGGTCACCTGCTGGAAGTCCCAGCCAAACGTAAAGTAGGTTTCAGGCAGGAACTGGTAGGACACCTTGGGAGACAGTTTGAGAATCTGCGCCTCCTGCTTGGTTTTGTTGCCACTTTGCTCAGCCGCTTTACGGCCAATACCCCAATAATAACCGGGCGCATGACTGATCCAGCCATCAGCCAGAATGCGTAAGGTGTCCCCTTTCAGGTAGGTCCGGTTTTCCACACCAAGGCCATAAGACCCGGATGTGGAAACATAGGATTTTACTGACAATGTCGAATAAGGTGTTGTTTCTACCCAATCGCCCGGTGCATAAAGCCCAACCGCAGCAACACCGAATCCGAATCCCTGTTCAGGGTTCACAAATGGGCCGGGTAAAACACCCCAATCAATACCGTCTTCAACATTGATCGTTTCACTGGAACCCAATTCAGTCAGCAACGTATCCAGCCAGTCTTCCTGCTGTTCACCGTCTGCCGCAGCCACGCTAAGAGGAAGGCACAATCCGACTAAGGCAAGGGACAACTTTGAATTCATGCTTACCTCTTAGTAGCGAAAATCTACGGAAACAAAGAAGCTCGTTCGCTCGCCAAATCCCGCTTCACTCAGGACGTACAAGTTTGGATTTACCTGATACTGCATACCAAAGATTGGATTCCAACTCGTGGAAAGGTGCTGCTCAACATGGAAACGACCGTTTGGAAGTTGAGGAATGCCAATGCTTTTTAGATCTCCAGATAGTGATTGCTCAACATCTTGGTACATTGCCCCCACCCAGACACGAATTGGATCTCCCATTGAATAGAAGTCATATCCAACTCGTGGTGAGACTACGATTGCATCAATGGCACCATCAATTACGGTCAGATTTGTCTTGGTGTAACTCGCATCGACCAGTCCAAACCAGTTGCCGTATCCCCCGGCCAAGAACGAAACCTCCACCATAAAGATCTCCGTCCAAATCCAGTTCAAAAGGAAAGCGTGTTTCTCTTCCGGTGATTTTGCCCTTCATTACAACAGTTGTTTCAGAAGAACCTTTAACTTTCCCAACCATTCCATAAACATTTAGGAATGGGAAAATCCATACGTCTCCGCGTAAAGAGAGTACTTCGGTGGACTGAGAACCACTCTCAGCATCAAAATCAAAGATGTTGGACACCAAATCAAGCAAATTTGAATCACTGAATCTGATTGAATCAACGGCAATATCCTGATCCATAGTCATATAATTCAGGTTGAGACCAAAAGGCTTAGGCAAGACATATCCCAACGCTTCCGCTTCTTCTTTCCAAATTGGAAGTGAAAATGATTGCGCCCATCCTGTGGAGGCAGTGAAAAACAGACAAAGAGACAGCAGGCGTAAAAACGAACTCATTAAACAGCTTCCAAGTAACACAAGCCAATAAACGAAATCAATAAGCCGAAGAAATATAATTCGCAAAACCATTCATATGCAGAATTAATGTTTTGTTTATTCTATTTTTCAACATATAAGTCCAAAACTTCGCCTATCATACTCACAGGAAGCTGAAAGTAAACTTTCGAGTATACTTTTTCATAATGGACTGATAAATTCCCTGCCAATCCGAATACCGAAGCAATGCGTCCATGAAAATCAGCGAGAAAAAACACCTGGCTATTATCGAAGCTGCAAAACAGGAATTTATCGAATACGGCTTTTCATCTGCCAATATGGACAGATTGTGCACCGCAGCCGGTGTTTCAAAACGGACGCTGTACCGGCATTTCCAGAGCAAGGAAGTGCTGTTTACCGCTGTGTTGCAAGCGATCTACAAAGATAATGCTCAGTCTGTAAGTTACGCATTCCAGAATGAACAAACATTGCTGGTTCAACTGCGCAATATCATTGATGAGGAAGTTGATATTCTTCACAGGCGATACGGCATCCAACTAAGCCGCATGATCCTGCGGGAGTTTCTCGCCAACCCTGATCTAGCAAAGCACTATCTGGATGCCATATACGCAAACGACAATGCCTTGCAGAACTGGATTAGCGAAGCTATTCGCCACAGAAGAATAAAAGCCGGAACAGATGCTGAAAAGGCGTCTAACTTGCTCAGCAATCTTTTCCACGGGCAATTTTTCTGGCCACAGATCGTTGCCAACCGGCCTCTGCCGGAAGGAAAAGCACATCAAGAGAAAGTGGATACGATCGCCGAGATGTTCATAAGGATGTTTGCAACTGACCCGGCAAAAGAACTGCTAACTCCGTGATAGTGCAAGAAAGCAGCAATCAAACCCGGTTCACTTGCTTTTGGCTACCCATTCCCACATAATGCGCTCCGTCAGCTAAGGAATACTTAGTCTGATTTGTCAATGGAGGCTCCGTTGGTCCTCCCGCAACGCTATCTTGTGTACTTGGTCAGGCCCGGAAGGGAGCAGCCA
The DNA here is from genome assembly GCA_001310455.1 of Photobacterium sp. JCM 19050. Classification (GTDB taxonomy): domain Bacteria; phylum Pseudomonadota; class Gammaproteobacteria; order Enterobacterales; family Vibrionaceae; genus Parasalinivibrio. The sequence continues at coordinate 52,854 of BAXG01000010.1, read as the reverse complement.
GCGCTTGGGACGTGTGTGCCGGGATGTGGCTGGCGGAGCCTCCACCCGTTTTAGCTCCCCAAATTTCGTTCATCCCGTAAACAGTCTCTAAATATTACCTGCCTGGCAGTATTTCCGACTTTAATATAAAGCTTTTATAGAAAATATCCCACCACACTCTAAGCGCCCCTTCGTTTTTTAATATACATATCAATTATATTGAAATAATTTTCACCCATTCTCTTTCTCAGTTTTTACTCATGCGATTTTTGAAATTGACATTGGATGTCAGAGGAAAAATGAGAAAAGGATTTTCACATTGGGTTTTCATTACCCTTATTTTCACGTCAATAAGCACTCATGCAAATAGTAGCAACGGAAGTAACTTCGAAACTTTCGGCGATATTACTCAGGTTGCAATACCGTTATCCGGTGCTTTCATAGCTTATTTTAAAAACGACGAGCAAGGGTTGGTGCAACTGGCCGAAGGTGCGCTCTATACATCCCTCACTACACATACGTTAAAACACTTGATTGAGGCAAAACGGCCTGATGGCGGCGATTTGAACTCGTTTCCATCCGGGCACACCAGCGCCGCGTTTCAAGGGGCTGCTTTTTTGCATTTCCGGTATGGGTGGAAATATGGGCTGCCTGCCTATGCATTCGCATCGGCTGTCGGCGCATCGAGTAGATGCCCAAAAACACTATTGGCGAGATGTTGTTACCGGAGCCGGTTTAGCTATTGGTATTCAGTATCTGGTGACCGAAAAGGGATACTCAATCTCTGACTTTATCCTGACCCCATACACCAACGGCGAAACCTATGGCCTCGCCGGGCGGTTTACGTTCTGACCATCAATTCCCGCCAGCTAATTTCATTCCGGGTCATATTGAAGGGAAACCAGCAAGTGGACGGCAGTATTAGGCAAATCAAATGAGCCGCCATCAAAGTCCACTTTTGCGTAGGAATAGGTCATTTTCCCTTCAATTCCAACAAGAAAATCGTCGTTGAAACGGTATGTTTTCTCAAGACCCAGTTGAGCACTTGGCCCGGCAAGGTGATAACCGCCACCAAGCTGTTTGCCATCCAGAGTGATATCAGGGTGGGGAACGACTGCACCTAAACCAAAGCGCCCGTACCATGAAGGACGAAACTCGATTACGCGGTTCAGGTACACGAGGTTGTAACCGTGGGTGACTTCAAGATGACTGACTCTGGGATTATCTATACCGGATGCATAGAGTTTGTGGTGCAGTAATTCCAGTTCCCAACCTTTATGTTGCTGCCAGTAACCCAGTTTCACATCCCAATACAAAGGTGTTTTGAAGGGTTTGGTGTTAAAAGACAGATTCCCCAGGTCAATATCATCCTGCCCATCCAACTCCAATTTCACACTTTCGTCGTAATTAAGTGCGCCGCCGAACCCAAACGAAACTGTAAATCCTTCTTTAGCAAAAACGGAAGGTGCAACTAATAATCCTGAAAATAAAATTAAGACTATTTTCCCTTTCGTCATTATGCATTCCTTTTCATTTGGTCTTGAAATAAGCGTATACGCGCTTACACCTTTTATTTCATTTCAAAAACGAGAATATCAATAGTGCCTATTAAATCACCAGCAGTGATTTATAGAAAGTAAAATGCTGCATATGGCAGCCAATATTAATATACCCAATCCACCTCAAGATGCAGCTTTCAGCGAGAGTTGATTGGCTGTCAGTCAAGGCGCTGTTTTGACGATCTAGTGGCTCGAAATCAAAAAAACAGCAACACAGAATGAGAGCCAATCAGTTAATGACTCAATGCTTCCCTGGCTTTTCCCAACCTTTCCCGGTATTCAGACCTTGCAGCCAGAGCCTCTTCCAGGGTTGTTGAAACAAACCGGGCTTTGGTATTGGGCTGCATCTGGCCAATTAAATCCAGATCAGACGAAATGACCGTTCCCAGCATAAAGTAACCCCCGCCGGATACCGCATCCCGGTGCAGGATAATAGGCTCTGTACCGCCCGGGACCTGGATGGAGCCATAGGGATAACAACCATCCACAATATTAGACGGGTCCGAACCTGCGCCAAAAGGCTGCTCACGCTCGACAAAACCTAAGGGGTTACCGCCACGGAAACGGTACCCGATTCGGTCAGCCTCCGGCGCAACCGTCCAGGTATCCTCAAAGAACTGTCTTCCGGATTGCTCCGTCACCCGGTGCCAATACAGGCCTGGGACAACCCTTAATTCGGTTTCGGCATTCACTTCCCGACGAAGGCTCACCGGTAAAAAACGTCCGGCTTTATCTTTGCTGACATTCGATTTACCAAGAGGCAGTACGTCCCCTTCAGCCAACGTCCGGCCCTGGTGGCCGCCCAGCGCACCCAGTGTATAGGTGGAGCGACTCCCCAGCACTTCAGGCACATCAATGCCACCACTGATTGCGATGTAGATCCGCGCACCGGCTTTTAAATGGCTGAAACTTAACGTTTGCCCGGCCAGAACATCAAATGATGACCAGGTATCCTGAGCAACACCGTCCACCATAGGGGTCATTTCAGCTCCGGCAACAGCCACGGTTACAGTGCGTTCAAACTGTAACTTCGGCCCAACGAACACCGCCTCCAGGGCGGCTGCGCCTTCATCATTTCCCACCAGCAGGTTGGCACAGCGAAGCGAGAAATGATCCATCGCCCCGGAAACAGGGATCCCGAGATGGAAATAACCGGGACGCCCAAGGTCCTGAACCGATGTCGCCAATCCGGGATGCAATACATTAACGGTCATTGAGCACCTCCAACATTTCCGTGTTATATGCGCTAGGGTCTGCTTCAAAATCGTCCAGGGAGAATCGGACCGGGTGAATACGGGGTTGGTAACTGCCGCTTTCCACCGCCTCGCTTATCCGGTCAAATTCTTCCCTATTCACCGGCATGAACTTGACGATATCCCCCGGTTTAAAGAACACCATAAAATCACGGAGGTAACTGATATCCTGCTGGGGATCGAAAATGGTCAGGGGGGTAATACCGAACATCTGGTAGCCACCGGCACCACGGACGGAATAGATACAGCTGAAGCAACCTCCGTAACCGACGGTATGCTTCGGCGTATCGGTTCTTGGCCTTAGGTACTTGGGCACCTGGATTTGCCGCGCGCGTTCCACCATCTGGTACATAAACGGCAGGCCGGACACAAACCCCACCATAGTAACAAACCAGGGTGACCCGGCATGGGCATCAATAAAGGCATCAACAGACGGGTAACCGTTAATCTCCGCAGCAAACTCCAGATCGGTTTTATCCGGGGTCTGGTGACGCTCACGGAAACGCATCAGGGTTTCCTGGGTCCATGGGTCGCGGTAAAACACCGGAACCTCAATCACCCGGGTATCAATTTCCTGTTTGCCCTCCCCGGCGGTCTTTTCAATATCCTGTAAGGTTGCCAACAGGTCATCCGGCGGCAGGATATCCGGATTAAATTTCACCTGGAAGGAGGCATTGGCCGGGCAGATTTCCGTAATGCCATCCAGTTGCCTTGTTTTCAGCGTTTCCGTCATCGACAGTGCCTTGAAAAAGGCCGCCAGTGACATTTCCTCATCAACTTCGACGAACAGGTGTTCGTCCCCTCCAAAGGAATAGCGGGTCTTCATCCTTGTTCTCCTCGCAGTTTAGCGCTGTCAGATACCAGCCATTGTTCCAGCCATTTGGTGTGAACCCTGCCTGCAAGCACGTCTTTGTCTTCAGCCAATGCCTGATGGAGCGGCTTGGTCGTCTTGACACCTTCAATCCTGAATTCCTCAAGCGTTCTTTTGAGCCGGGCGATGGCTTTCTCCCTGTCGGTATCCCAGACGATCAGCTTGCCCAAAAGGGAGTCGTAAAATGGCGGGATGGCATAGCGTCATAAAGCAGGCCGTCGAACCGTATACCCGGGCCTTCCGGCAGTGTCAGTGAAGAAATGGTGCCCGGGTTGGGCATAAAGTCCATGGCCGGATCTTCCGCGTTGATCCTCACTTCAATGGCATGTCCCCGGCACGGGATGTCGGTCTGTACGAATGGAAGCGACAAACCCTGGGCGACGGAAATCATCTCCCGGATAAGGTCAACGCCGGTTATCCACTCAGTAACCGGGTGCTCCACCTGAATCCGGGTATTCATTTCGATGAAATAGAATTCTTCGGTCTTTTCATCAAATAGGAATTCCACGGTCCCTGCGCCGCAATAATTAACCGCTTCTGCCAACAGCACAGCCGCCGCACCCATCCGCTCCCGAACCGGGCTGCTTAGCGCACAACTTGGGGCTTCCTCCCAGACTTTCTGGCGTCTGCGCTGAAGTGAACACTCACGTTCAAAGAGATGAACTGCTTTCTGCCCGTCTCCCAGTACCTGTATTTCTATATGCCGGGCGCCCAGTACCAGCTTTTCGAGGTACAGGCCGCCGTCACCAAAAGCGGCTTCCGCTTCAGACTGGGCAGGGAAAAACTGTTCTGCCAGCTCTTCTTCGTCCGTGGCGACCCGGATCCCCCGCCCGCCGCCTCCGGCAGAGGCTTTTATCATCACCGGGTAACCAATATTCGCTGCAATTTCCCGTGCAACGTCCAATGTCGCCACTCGTCCCTCACTGCCGGGTACTGTGGGTACACCTGCATTGGCGGCAGTTTCCCTGGCCGTGGCTTTGTCTCCCATCTGCCGCATGATGTCACCTTCCGGGCCGATAAATACCATGCCGGCTTCAATGACAGCATCAGCAAATTCTGCATTTTCAGCCAGAAAGCCATACCCCGGATGGACAGCATCTGCCCGGGTATCCCTTGCCGCGGCCAATATGGATTCAATATTCAGGTAAGACTTGGCTGCCTTGGTTGGCCCGATACAGATAGCCTCATCAGCCATCCTGACCGCCAGGGATTCTTTATCCGCATCGCTGTAAACCTGAATGGTGTGAATCCCCATTTCCCTGGCAGCCCGGATGATTCGCACCGCGATCTCACCCCGGTTTGCCACCAGCATCCTTTTAATCAACATGTCGCCTCCTGTACCGCAATATCAGCCTTCCAGCGTTATCAGCGGCTGACCCGCCATCACCGGGTCTTCATTTTCCACCAGAAATTCAGCGATAACGCCCCCGGCATCAGCCCGTACTTCATGGAAGGATTTCATTACCTCTACCAGCCCGATAACCGTTCCTTCTGAAATGGTATCCCCTACTTCAACGTAGGCTGGCTGGTCAGGTGAGGATGAGCGGTAAAACACCCCGGGTAACGGTGAAACTATCAGTGGTTTGTCCATTAACGTCTCCTTGTTGGCAGTCCTCAGTGGTATCCCTTTAAGTGGCGGGCACCAAATGGTCGAGTTTTTCCCGCACCGCCCTTGCCACCGCAGTGGCATTTGGCGTGTCGGAATGAACACAGATGGAGTGGGCAGTCACCGGAATATCCTTCCCGTTAACACTGGTCACAAGCCCTTTCTCTACAGCACGCAGGCACTTTTCTGCAGCGGCATCCGGATCCGTCAGCCCATGCTCACGGGTAATAATCAGCCCACCGTTGTCGTCATAATCCAAATCAGCAAAAAATTCGGCAATAAAACCCACCCCCCGGGAGGTAAAGACGGATTCATGGCGGGTACCACTCAAGCCCAACACAGGAAGCCGGTAATGCTCCGCAACATCTGCAACCGCATGGGCGACCTCTTCTTCCCGGGCTGCCATACCATAGAGTGCACCGTGCGGTTTAAGGTGCGCCATAGCGATTTCGGCCATTTCCAGAAAGCCCTTCAGCGCGCCTACCTGGTAGGCAATCAAATTCGCCAGCTCATCCCGCCCGATTTTCATCTCCCTTCGGCCAAACCCCTGCAAGTCAGGCAGGGAAAAGTGGGCACCCACTTTAACATTATGTTTTTTAGCCAGTTCCACCGTGGCTTTCATATGGCTGGGGTCGGAGGCATGAAAGCCGCAAGCGACGTTAGCTTGGGTGATATAAGGCATCAGGCAGAATCATCTCCCATCTTCCAGATACCAAAGCTCTCCCCCATGTCACTGTTAATATTAATCATCAATTTTCTCTCCAGTCCGGCAGAATGCCTTTTCTGTTCCCCTTTTAAGATTCCCGCATATTTGCCTGCATCCGCAGGCGTATCTGATCAGCCACGACAGCAAGAATGAGCAACGCACCAATCACAACGGTCTGGAGATACGACTCCACCCGTGCGAGATTCATCCCGTTTTGCACCAGGCCGATAAAAATCGCGCCCAACACGACATTCTCAAGCCTCCCGACACCGCCCCTCAGGCTGACACCGGCAATAACACAGGCTGCAATAGATTCAAGCGGCATGGCAGCCCCAATATTGGCCTCCCCGGTATCAAGACGGGCAGTAAGGAGTATTCCCGCCAGGGCGGCAAAGGCAGCGCAAAGCAGGTAAGCAGTGAACAGCACTTTTTGCGTATTGATGCCGGACAGACGTGCGGCTTTGATATTGCCGCCAACAGCATAGAAATAGCGCCCCAAACGAGTACGGTTCACCAGAATGCAGGCAAGGCTGATGGCTATGGCTGCCACGACTACCGGGGCGGGAAGCCCCAATATGGAACCAAACCCGAAGGTATCCCCGAACTGGACAGGCATCCCGTAAACCGGGGTTCCGCCTGTCATGTAGAGCGCGATACCGAAGCCGACTGAGGCCATCCCCAACGTCATCATGAAAGGCGACACCCCAAGCAGTGCGACACCGGCCCCGTTAACTGCACCAATCACCATGCCCGCAACCATTCCGGCAATAACGCCAAGGATGATTGCCAGCCACACCAAGTCAGGCATTGCCGCGTAACTGGCTGCCATGGCAGATGCCCCCACCACCGATGAAAGCGCAATCATGGTGCCGACGGAAAGGTCAAAGCCCCCGGTCAGCAACACCACCATCTGCCTACGGCAACCAGCGTCAGGTAAGATGACTGGCGCACGACGTTCATCAGGTTGCGCGCAGTGAGGAAGTTATCCGACACGGAAGCGAAGATAACCACGGCCCCCAACAGCAGAAACGGCAATACCCCAAGCCGGACAAACCAGCGCCTAAGCAAATGTCCCGGACGGATCCCGCCAGGGCGGGACAGATTGGTATCAGCCGGTATGGCCTGGTTGTTCTGTTCAGATCTCATGTTCAACTTCCTGTTGTTCATTGGCTGCCGGACGGTCAAAAAAGTGCTCCAGCAAGTTAGATTCCGTAATTTCCGCACCTTCAAAGTGGGCGCTCACCCGGCCGTTGTGCATCACATATGCCCGGTGACACAGATGCAGGATTTCCGGTAAATCAGAGGAAACAATCACCACCGCAGCACCTTTCTTGCACAGCTCTCCGATAAAGACATAAATTTCAGCGCGGGTGGCAACGTCCACCCCGACTGTCGGCTCATCAAAGATGTACAGCGATACCTCCCGGGTCAGGCATTTCGCCAGCAGTACTTTCTGTTGGTTCCCCCCACTGAAACTCGACACTTCACGCTCAGTATCCATGGGGTAAAGCCGCAACCTTTCTGCGAGTGTGCCCGCGCACTGCTGTTCATGCCGGAGGTTTATCAGCCCGGAAAGCACCTGGAATGAAGAGGTATCCAGCGCACCAAGTGCCATATTCTCCCGCCCGCCACGCATCATCATCAGCCCTCTTCCTTGCGATCGCGCGAGTTGTAGAAAAGCCCCCTTTCCAGCATTTCACGTGGCGTAAGGCCCGTAACATCCTTCCCGTCGAACCGGATACTTCCCTCTGTGAGGCGTTCAATGCCAAAACACGCACGAAGGCTTCTGATTTTCCGCACCCTACCAGCCCGGCAAAGCCGACGACCTCACCCGTTTGAACGGAAAATGTGGCGTCCCTCACCAGTCCATCTGCCGTTGACAGACCCTTTGCCGACAGCAGAACCTGCCCCGGTTGCCAGGGAATATCCGGGTAAATCTGGGCAATTTCCCGGCCGGTCATCATCTCGACCAACTGCTCTTCGCTCACCTCAGCAACATCAACAGTGCCGATATGCTTCCCGTCACGAAGGACAGTGATCCGGTCAGCGATCCGGCGGATTTCAGCCATCCGGTGGGTGATGTAAACAATGCCTACGCCTTTCGCTTTCAACTGCTCCACCAGGGCAAACAGCTGTTCTGTCTCCTTTTCAGTCAGCGAGGCGGTTGGCTCATCCAGGATCAGGACGGAAAGATCACTGCGCAGCGCTTTAGCAATCTCGACCATCTGTTGACCGGCCCGGGAAAGGGAGCCGACCGTAGTACCTGGGTTTAACCCGAAATCCAGCCGGGCGAGCTCCCTTTCCACCAGGCACATTCTTGTTCCCGGTCAATGAACCATTGCGGACAGGCTCATCTCCCAACAACAGGTTTTCTGCCACTGTCAGGGTTTCCACCAGTGAAAACTCCTGAAACACGGCACTGATCCCTCGTTTCCTTGCTTCCTGAACCGAGCGAAGTGACACCGGCTCACCCCGGCAAAAAAGCGCGCCGCTGCTTGGCTGCGTCACCCCGGCCATCAGGGAGATAAGCGTTGATTTCCCTGCACCGTTTTCGCCAAAGAGCACATGCACCTCCCCGGCGTTAACAGTCATGCTGACGCTATCCAGCGCCAGCACACCCGGATACTGCCTGGAAACGCTTTCCAGTCTGAGTAGCTCCGTCATTTCAGGCTCCATCAAGGTTCTACCGAAAAGGTTGGCCGGAATCCATTGGGAGCAAGGGAAGTATCACGTTCGAACGAATTGATGTTGTCACCGTCAATGACATAAAGTTTGGGGCCGACATGCCTGAGGTAGTCTTTGCCTTCAAGGATCCTGACCGCTTGGTCTATGGCTACCCGGCCCTGGATCACCGAAGAGTCGGTAGGGGCAGCAAGGATTTGCTGGCGACGAATCCCCTGGTAAACGCCCGGCGTGAAGTAGTAAGACATGATGTTGATATCACCGGCGAGACCACGGGCACGAAGCAGGCCAACCGCCGCCTCGGCGGTAACAGCAGTACCGACGATGTATTTGATATCCGGATGGGCTTCAAGGGTGTCCTCCACCAGCTTGAGCTGGACTTCCTTGCCGGTATCACCGTATTTGGTTTCTACGACCTCAATGGATGATCCTTTGATGGCATTCTGGAAGCCTCATTCCCCGCTTCTACCCAACCTGCTCCCGGAGGCCCCGGGAACCAGGCGACTTTTACCGTCTCTCCGCCAGAGGGATGGCGCTTGGCAATATACTCCCCGGCCTTAAAGCCCATTTCCCCGAAAGAGACCAATGACTTGGCACTTAATTCCGGTGATGACATACCGTTGACGATGTCGATAACCGGAATACCTTTTGCGTCAGTGACTTAACAAGGTTATTGAGACCGTCATACGAGATGGCACCAATCACTACCGCATCCGCTCCGGCTGATACGCAGTCTTCAATCTGGGAGATCTGGTTGTTGAGGTTGGTATACCCGCCGGCTTCCACCAACTGGACTTTCACGCCGGTCCGGCGCGCTTCATCAACAATGCCGTAATTAACCGAAGTCCAATACGCATCTTTCAGGTGCGGGAAGGAGACACAGATATCCCACGCCCTATCGGCTTTGGCGACCGGCTGGTAAGCCTGCTGCGTACGCGGGCTTTTCATGTTAAAAGCGGGTTCCCAAACCTCTACCGGATAGGGAAACCAATCAGAGGCACTGACCGAGCTCGACACCATAAATGCCGCCGCCACCACTGTTTGAATTGCTTGTCTGCTGTAAACCTTTCCGAAGGTATTCCTGTTCATTCTCGCCATCCTTGTCATGGGCGCAGAGATGCCCTGTTTGTTTCAGCTACTTCAACTGCATTCCCGAATCCGGCAATGCGAAACGTTAAATAGATGTTACAATTCGGGGCGCGTTATGTATAATTCTGAGTTTTTAATAGCAATATCATTTTTTCAGATACAAAAAAGACTCGAATCAGAACGGGCAACGTAAGCAGAAAAGAGACAGGTTGGAGAAAGGGAAAGGCGTAAGATTGAGGTAAACATCTTTGGACAGATGGTTAACTTCTCAAGGCGCGCTATCAGAATTTTTGAATTTACTTCTGGAGAAAACAGAAATGATGCCGACACTGAGACAAATCCGGTACTTTATTGCCACAGCCAACTCTGGCAGGTGTCACAAGCCGCCATGGATCTCAACGTTTCCCAGTCGGCAATCACTACCGCACTTAAAACGCTCGAAGAGATGCTCGACACCCAGCTTTTCACCCGCCATGCGCACGGTATGGTGCTTACCTACGAGGGCAACCAGTTTCTCCAGCATGCCCTGCACATTATGGCGGCTGTCGAAGAGGCCATGCGTATCCCCAGCCGCAGCCATGAGAAAGTGGTTGGGAAAATCCGGCTGGCGGTCTCTTACACAGTTGCCGGATATTTTATTCCCCCCTATTTGGTGCGGTTCCAACGCAGCTTCCCCCATGTCGAGGTTCAGCTTCTTGAAGCGCAGCGGGAACATATTGAGGAAGGGCTACTCTCCGGAGAATATGACCTTGCAATCATGTTGACCTCGAACCTGAGTAACCAGGAAGACATTGCTTATGAGGTGCTGATGAGCTCCCGCCGCCGCTTGTGGCTCAGTACCCACCATCCATTGCGGGAGAAAAAGCAGATCTCTTTGCAGGATGTCTCCGAAGTGCCGTACATCATGCTCACTGTCGATGAAGCCAGTAACACCGCACAGCGTTACTGGAACCAGACCCCTTACCAGCCGAATGTGGTTTTCCGTACTTCATCCGTGGAAGCAGTCCGCAGTATGGTCGCGAACGGTTACGGGGTATCTATCCTTTCGGATATGGTTTACCGCCCTTGGTCGCTCGAAGGCAGACGGGTGGAAGTGCTTTCTATTGATGACACTGTACCCGGCATGGATGTGGGCCTCGCCTGGGCGAAAAAGCGGGAGCAGGATCCGGCAGAAAAAGCCTTCTGCGAGTTTATGCGCCTGGCGGTGGTTGCCGGTTTGAACTCATAGGAGCTTTTGTGTTCAACAGCACACAAAGTCAGAGTTCTTCCTCCTCTTCATCCTCATTTTCTATCAGGTACTCTCCCAGCCACGCAGAGGAGAGCGTCAGGATCCAGGCGACAAAAACCGGGCTGGGTACGTCCAGCTTGGGGTGTAACACCAACGCTGCAAAGGCGATGGCGGGAAGAATAACTATTAGGTGCGAAAGCCATTTTTCAGGTGCTTTGCATCGTAATTCCTGCAGGAAATAGATAAGCAGCGAAACACAAATCGCCAACGCTGCCGCCCCAAGGTGACCGGCAACCAACAGCGCGGCCACCAAAAGCAACGGCCAAAGTTGGTAAGGCGGGGTAAATTTCCAGCACCTTGCAGCAAACCAGACCAGGCAGACTGACGCTACCTGGGCGACAGTGACAATGGCACTGCCCGGCAGCTTGCCCTCACTTTGCAAGGCGAGGATACCGGTATTCATTGCCAGCAGGATACAAATCACTAGCACAGAAACCTGCCAGTGACTCCGGGGACCGAAAGCCAGCGCCAATACAGGCACCGTCATCCACACCGCAACAGAAATAGCAGGCATTTGATATGGCAGGGTAAAACCATAGAGGCTAAGCCCGGCAAACATCATCCATCCGGCCACACCGGCAGCAGGCAGGAAAAACAGGACAGGAATGACGAGTGCCAGAAGCGGCAAACTGGCATGGGATGCCCCAATGGAAAGCGCCCCACCCAGCGAAACACAGGCGGCGGCGAGCCACAACATCGGCGGATTCATCATTCGGCACCTCCTGTGCGCATATCATGATTTTCTAAATCAGTATAAGCGCTTAGTCTCGTTTATGAGAGAGGATAAATTGCGTTGTTGGTAGCAATTTTTGCAGCATACTCCCGAGCCCTCGCTGCATCTTTCTGACTTTCCCCTGAGATGTTAATTTAAAGGCATCTGAACAACCCCTGTTATTACTAAGCCATGGTCAAAGTAGAAAACAACAATGAATTTGCCCTTAAGGTATACGCTTCCATCGCCGGTATTCCGGAGGGAAAAGTCGCAACTTATGGCGATATCGCGGAGCTGGCCGGGTATCCAAGGCATGCCCGCCACGTTGGTAAACTGCTATCCCAGCTCCCAGAAGGTTCAAAAATCCCCTGGTACCGGGTGGTCAATGCCAAAGGTGAGATTTCACTGAGGGGCGATAATCTGACAAGGCAGCGGGAAAAGTTGCTGGCCGAGGGAATCAGTGTGTCGGAAACCGGTAAGCTTTCGCTTCGGCTGTTTCGCTGGTAGAAGCAATTAGCGCAGAAACAAGAAAGGGGCGGTTTTTCCGCCCCTTTCTGAAATTCAGTATTGCTTACCGGCCAACTGAGCGAACCATAATATCTGTTACTAAAGTCTTCGCAGGATCAGTCAAGACATGGTGTGCCGTGTCGTTGATAAACATTAGTTTACCGTCCACTTCAATACGAGCACTGACCGCATAAGTGTGGCTAGGGTTAATTTCGGAAGGTTCGTAACGCAGGGTATAGCTCAATGGCACCTGAGCGCCTTCAGTCAAAAAAGAGTGACGGCTGATCACTTCTGCGGCGACATCCATTTTAGACACATCGGAAAGGGTCACAGTGACTTTGGCGTTTTCAGGCAGGGCTATTCGTTCTTTGTAAGTGACGTTACCGGTAATCATTTTTGAGGAATCTGCCCCGATCAATCCGGAACATGCGGTAAACGTTACAGTTCCAATCAGTGCCATCACAATAATCAAAAACTTCTTCACGGCGCCACCATTAACAAAAAGCAACAAAATTAGACAAAAAGACTGCAAAGTCTGGAGAGTTCCGGTAATTTTACCCAATCGTTGCCCGAAAACCTAACGAGTGTAATCGAGTTTATGAGTAAAGAACTGAACCAGCTTCTCACTCTTCTTGACTTAGAACCAATTGAGCAGGGTTTGTTCCGTGGAAACAGTGAAAACCTTGGCCTTCCTCAAGTTTATGGCGGTCAGGTGATTGGCCAGGCACTTTCTGCTTCTAAATCAACAGTAGAGCCCGACCGCTTCGTCCACTCTTTCCACAGTTATTTCCTGTTGCCCGGCGATCCGGAAAAGCCGATTGTCTATGATGTTGAAACCCTGCGCGACGGTCGTAGTTTCAGCACCCGCCGTATCAAGGCGATTCAAAACGGTAAACCGATTTTTTACCTGACTGCTTCATACCAGGCGTTGGAAGAAGGGTTTGACCACCAGAACACCATGCCAGATGTCCCTGGGCCGGACGGTATTTTGTCTGAGCATCAACTCATTCAGGCCATGGCCGACAAACTGCCACCGAAAGTGGTCAAGATCTTTGGCTATGACAAACCGATTGAGGTTCGCCCGGTCTATGTCCAGAACCCGCTGGATCCCAAAGCCATGGAGCCGAAGCAGTACCTGTGGATACGCGCCCGGGGGACCATGCCAGATGACTACCGCATCCACCAGTATGTGCTGGCGTACGCCTCTGACTGGGGGTTCCTGGTAACCGCCCTCCAGCCACACGCTGTCACGCTGATGACACCAAAGATGAAAGTCGCCACGATTGACCACTCCATGTGGTTCCACCGAGAATTCCGCCTGGATGAGTGGTTGCTGTTTGCTATCGACAGCCCGTCAGCAAGCGGTGCTCGCGGTCTGGTTCGCGGGGAGATCTATAACCAGAAAGGCCAGCTTGTCGCCTCTGCGGTGCAAGAAGGCCTGATGAGACGCGGTTAAATCCAAACCGCGCAATACGGAGGAAGGGTTAACCCCTTCCTTTTTTTAACCGTTGTAATTCATACATTTGGAAGTACCGCCCCTTTTGGGACAGCAGGTTGCGGTGAGTCCCCCGCTCCGCCACTTCGCCCCGGTGCAGGACGATAATTTCATCCGCGTCAACAATGGTCGACAGTCGGTGGGCGATCACAACAATGGTCATGGTATGGCGCATCGCCGCCAGCGCCCGCTGAATTTTATCTTCCGTGCCGGAATCAATATTCGCTGTGGCTTCATCCAGAATCAGGATTTTCGGTTGCTCGACCATCACACGCGCCAGTGCCAGAAGCTGTTTCTGCCCGGCAGACAGCGTGACGCCCCCCTCCCCGAGTTGTGTATCCAGCCCCGCTTCGTGTGAACGGAAATACGATGCCAGACCTACCGCAATCAGCGCTTCCCACACCCTGGAATCGTCAGTATCCCGGCCAAGGGTGACGTTTTCCCGCACGCTGTCTGAAAGTACGTGAGGGTCCTGCTGCACCAGTGCAATGCCCTTGCGCAGGACATTGTGACTGAGGGAAAGCAGAGGTTGTCCCCCAAGGAAAATATCGCCTTCCCCGGCCGGATAGAACCCCATCAGCAACGATGCCAGGGTGCTTTTTCCGCTCCCGGTATGCCCGGCCAGCGCGAGGAACCCGCCGGGTTTTACGTCACAGCTGATGCCTTTGAGTACCTCCACTTTGCCATCGTAGGAGAAATGCACATCCCTCACTTGAATCTCTCCGGATGTCAAAGGGACTTGCGATTCTCCGTAGTGTTGTTTGGGGGCATCCATCAGTTCAAAAAGGCGTTCGCCTGCACTTATTGCCTGCTGAACCTGAGACATTCGCTGCAATGACTCTATAAGCGGTTCGGTAAGACGGCCAAGGTAGCTGAGAAACGCATAAAGCACCCCGACACCAATGGCTTCGGTACCGCTAAACCCGAAAATCAGGACAATGGTCAACAAGGCAAGGCCGGAAAGCAGGTCGATAAGCGGTCGAAGCCAAATGCCGTTCAGCCGCTCAATTTTCATATCGGTAGCAAGATGGCTTCCTGTCAGCCCGGAAAACCGGTCGGAGAATTCCGATTCCTGCCTCATCAGCTGAATCAACGTCATACCCTGGATGGACTCACTCATCATGCCGTTGATGTCTGCCAGCAAATCCCGGGACTGGGCGAAAAGCGGAGTGCTTTTACGCTGATACTTCCACATTACCCACACCACGGCCGGCAACAGTGCCGCGACAATCAGCGTCAACTGGACATTCAGCAGAGCCATTGCCACCAGCATCACAACAATCAGCACCAGATTCTCGATGAACGTGGCGATCACATTGACGTACAGCTCTTTCAGCGACTCAGTATCGTTGGTAATGCGGGATACCAGTTTACCGGACGGCACGTAGTCAAAAGCCGACAGAGGCTGGTTCAGTACACTGCTGAAAACCTGTTTCCGAAGTCGCTGCACAATTGCGATGGAAATTCGGCTAAAGCGCAACCCCTGATAGTAATGCAGCAACGCGGAGGCTGTCGTCGCCCCCACATAAGCGATAGCAAGCAGCCACAATACCATTGGCGGATAATAGTTTTTGGACACGTAGTCATCCAGGAAAATACGGACAATCCACGGACCCGCTACATCCATCCCGACGGCCAAAAGCAAAATCGCTGCGGCCACGAAGAAGCCACGCTTATCCTGCCAGAGAAAAGAGAGCAGCCGCTTTAAAATGGTGCTCTTACGTGTATCTTTCAGCAGTTGAGCAATGCCGTCCTGCCCGGTCACTTCCGCTTTGCTGCTCATGCATCCTCCAGAGCAGCTTCCAACTGCTGGTATTTGTCCATGTCATGATACCAGCGCCTTGTGCCACCAGTTCCTGATGCTGGCCACGCTCACTGATTTTTCCATTATCCAGCACAATGATCTCATCCGCACTTTCCAATGCTGACAGGCGATGGGCGACAACGATAACCGTCTGTTTTCGGGTTGCGGTATGAAGGTTTTTAAGGATCTGGTGCTCAGTCCTGCCATCTACCGCAGAAAGGGCATCGTCGAGAATCAGTACATCCGCGCCAAGCAAAAGCGCGCGAGCGATGGCGATCCGCTGCTTCTGCCCTCCGGACAGAGTGATACCCTTCTCCCCTACCAGCGTTTCGTACCCGTCCGGCAGGTGGGAGATGTCTTCATCAATGCAAGCCATGCGGGCAGCTTCCCGAATCGCACTCTTCGAAGCTTCCGGATTTCCCAAGGCTATGTTTTCCGCAATGGTGCGGGAAAACAGAAACGGCGTCTGGCTGACCACGGCAAATTTCCCGCGCCAGGCCCCGAGGTCGGCATCCTGTACAGAGACGCACCGTAGGTAATGCTGCCTTCTTTTAAATCTTCAAAACGCAACAGTGATGAGAGCAATGAGCTTTTCCCGCTGCCGACCGGACCGGCAATTCCCAGCATCTGCCCCGGCTCCAGTTTCACATAGATACCGGTCAGGACAGGCTGTCTGTCACCGTTCCAGGTCATATTGCCGATATCAATCACCAGTGCTGAAGCAGCCGTTGGCAGCGGCGCCACGCCGCCGACAATATCCGGTTCAGAATCAAGCAGTTCACGAATCCGTTTCCAGGCGGCAGAGCCGCGTTCAAGGATATTAAACAGCCAGGCTATCGCTAGAATCGGCCAGATCATCAGCCTGGTACATGGTAAATGCGGTCAGTTCACCCAAGGACAACTGGCCGTTTGCCACCATGTAGCCACCGCCGGATACGCTGAGGAAAAACGACGCACCTATGGTGCCGTAAATAACGGGGTCAAACCTTGAGTCGATCTCTGCCACTGACATGGTGTGATCCCCGGCGACATCCGCCGCTTTGTCGAATGCGGCCTGCTGTCGTTTTTCCAGGCCAAACGCCCGAATCATCCGGATGCCGTTCAGGCTGGTCTGGGTTTGCTCTGAGAGAGCAGAAAAAGCGGCTTGAGAAGCTGAAAAACGATGATGGAGCTGCTCGCCAAACCGGTTTACCAGTATTGCCATAACCGGCATTGGCAGCAGGGCGAGAATCGTCAGTTCCCAACTGATAAAAAACGACATCACCACCATCACTGAAATGCCCTGCAACAGGGAGTCTGCCGCAGTCAGCACCCCCTCCCCGGCTGTTGCCACCAGCGCTTTCACATCACTGGTGGTGCGAGCCATCAGATCACCGGTGCGGAAACGGTTAAAAAAGCGAGGGGACTGGACAACAAAATGGCGGAAAAGCCGGTTGCGCATTCCGGTTCCCAACTGGCTGCTGCGCCAAAAAGCCAGATACGCCACTGCACCCGCAACCAGTAGACAGCTGCCCACAACGCTGCGACAGTTCCAACCATACCCAGCAGGTACTCGGGGGTAATCGAGCCATCGACGGTCGCATCGACCAGTTTCCCGACAACCATGGGCGGAACCAGTTCGAAAAGGGAAACCAGAACGAGGAGGAAAACAGCACCGGTGTAACGTTTCCACTCTTGCCTGAAATACCAGAAGAGTTCGGCGAAAATGCGCATTAATCCTCCATGGTCGCGCTAAACCACATCAAATGTGCGGTTAAATTATCCTGTTGTTTTCATTATGAGGCATTCTTGCAATTGAATACGAAAGTCAACCACTTATACGAGCGAAGTGCCGAACAATTGGGAGTATTTAGATTACAAATTTCACCACCCGGAAAGCAAGTTCGCAGGAGTATGCTATCAAGAAAATGCAACTTTTCATGATGAAGGCCGAGCCGTGAGGCAAAGGTGTTTCCGGCGGAATTTTTGGTCTTCCAGCCCTCTTCATCCGGAGATATAACAATGACAAGCCCGATTGTAGGTATTCAATTGACCCGCAGCTGGAAGTGGTTCCTCGCTGTTGGCATCATTACCCTTCTGACAGGTTTTGCCGCACTGACCGTTCCAATGGTCGCAGGTATCACCCTGACCGCCCTGATCGGCAGCCTATTTATTATCAGCGGCTTCTTTCAGGCCATGCACACTTTCCGTATTCACCAATGGAAATCCAAGCTGTGGTATGTACTGAGCTCTGCGCTCTATATCATCGGTGGCCTGTTACTTCTGTTTAAGCCGGTTGCCGGTCTCTTTACCATTACCGGCCTGATGGTATTTATTATCATGGTGAACGGCGCAACCCGTATTATTTTTGCCCTCAGTAACCGAAATGTCGGTGGCTGGCCATGGATTGCAGTAAGTGGCGTGCTGTCCTTTGCGATTGGCTGGTATTTCTTTGGTATGCTGGACGATCCTGAATTCTCACTGACCCTGCTCGGCACCTTTATCGGCGTATCCCTGCTGTTTGAAGGCATAAGCTTTATCTTTATGGGCTCCCAGTTGAAAAAAATGGCGAAAGAGATTTAAGCAGATTCAACCGCAGGATACTGGGGAAATAAGGTCTCGGGTGCTGGATCCTGGGATCTAGACCCTGGGTGCTGGTAAAAGACAGACAGAAAAATCAGCCCGGTAAAGTGCCGGCTGATGCTTTTTATCACTAATGCGTCGAACTGGTTTTTCTCAATTCTCGCCTCTCAGCACTCGCAACTGATTCCTAAACCCGTATTTTCCCCATATCCGGTTCTTGCCTGGCAACCCTACGCTTTTGCATCAGGTACACCACACCAAACAGGATAAGTGCAGGCAGCCACATCCATTCCTTGCGAAACTGCTCGACAGGAATGCGGACATCAACGATCTCCTGATCAAACTCCAGGCCCGCCGCTTCTGCCGGGCTGGCAAAGGTGACGATATCGATCAGCGTCTTACCTTGATCCTGATAGGTCATGATCCCCAGGGCATCCAGCGTGTCCTGCCCGGTTTCACCTTCCGGTACGGAGAACAACACGGAAAACTCTCGCATTTTACCAACCGCATCTTCCCCTTTGATACGCATGCGCAGAACATCGCCGGCCTCAAGCGGTTCAAGGGTTTTGGCCAAATGCTCAGGGTTCGATGACTGGTAAGGATCAACCACCATATCTACCCAGAATCCGGGACGAAACAGGGTAAAGGCTACCAAGAGTAACAGGACACCTTCATACCAACGGTTACGGGTAACAAACCAGCCTTGGGTTGCGGCAGCAAAGATCAGCATCGCCACCGTTGAGATAACGAATATCGCAATACCGTGTGCCCAATCCACATCTATCAGCAACAGATCGGTATTGAAGATAAACAGGAACGGAAGCGCGGCGGTACGAAGGCTGTAATAAAACGCGGTCAGGCCTGTTTTTATCGGATCACCTTTTGAAACGGCGGCTGCAGCGAAAGACGCCAGCCCCACCGGTGGCGTGACATCCGCCATGATGCCGAAATAGAACACAAACAGGTGCACGGCAATGAGCGGAACAATCAGGCCATGTTGTTGGCCAAGGGTAACGATAACCGGCGCCAACAAGCTGGAAACCACAATATAGTTGGCGGTTGTCGGCAAGCCCATACCCAGGATAAGGCTGAGTACCGCTGTCAGTATCAGCATTAACAGCAGGTTACCCATCGAAAGCATTTCCACCAGATCGGCAAGCACCAGGCCGACACCGGTCTGGGAAACCGCACCAACAATGATACCGGCGGTAGCCGTGGCAATACCGATACCAATCATATTGCGAGCACCGGCAATCAAGCCCTCCAGCAGGTCGGTAAACCCGTCTTGCAAAGAACCGTAGTCATGCTTGCCGTCCTTCCGCATCCAGTTAAGCAATGGGCGCTGAGTCAAGACAATAACGATTAGGATCACCGAGCCCCAGAACGCCGAGAGCCCTGGGGACAGGCGCTCCACCATCAGGCACCATACCAGCACCACCACCGGCAGCAGGAAATGCAACCCGGACAGCAGCACGGAACGGGTATCCGGCAGGCTGTCGAGCGGGGCATCGGGGTCTTCTGCCGGTAAGGGTTCATTGTTGGCAGCCACTTTCAGCAGCCCAAGGTAAGCAACTGCCAGCAGCGCCCCAACACCGTAAATGGCAAAGTCACCCAGCGCCGGTTTAAGCCAACCCAGACCGTAATAAACAGCAAGGGAAACACCGGAGATAAGGGCGACACCAAAGGCAAACCCGGTCAGGCGAGCAAGCCAGGGCCTAGAGCGAGCGGAATCAATAGGCTCCATCCCCAGCTTCAGCGCTTCAAGGTGGACAATGTAAAGAAGCGCGATATAGGAAATGGCGGCAGGCAGGAACGCGTGCTTGATGATTTCCACATAGGGGATACCCACATATTCCACCATCAAAAACGCAGCTGCTCCCATTACCGGCGGCATGATTTGCCCATTAACAGAAGAAGCAACCTCAACCGCCCCGGCTTTTTCAGCTGAACCCCACTTTGCGCATCATCGGATAGTAAAGGTTCCCGTCGTCACCACATTCGCAATGGAAGAGCCGGAAATCAGGCCGGTCAACCCAGACGCTACAACCGCCGCTTTTGCCGGGCCACCGCGAAGGTGGCCGAGCATACTGAATGCCAGCTGGATGAAATAGTGCCCGGCACCCGCACGCTCCAGCAAGGCACCAAACAGTACAAACAGGAAAACAAAGCTGGTGGATACACCAAGCGCAATGCCGAACACGCCTTCAGTGGTAATCCACTGATGATTCGCCAGCGCTTCAAGCTGTACGCCCCGGTGTGAGAGCAGCCCCGGCATCCACGGGCCGGCAAGGCTGTATACCAAAAACACCAGTGCAATTAACGGCAAGGCAGGGCCAAGCACCCGACGCGCCGCTTCCAGAAGCAGCGGGATACCTATCAGGGCGGTGACAAAATCTTCAGTTGTCAACATTCCCGGGCGCTGAGCTAACGCTTCATACAGCACAAAAAGATAAAGTGACGAAGCACAGGCAATAAGGCCGAAAGTGATATCCAGCAAAGGAACGTGATCCCTTGGCGAGCGTTTCGTTGCTGGGAAAACCAGGAACGCCAGCAACAGGGCGAATCCCAAGTGGATCGCGCGGGTTTCAGTGTCGTTCATGACACCAACCCCGAAAATAAACGGTAGCGGCGAGGCTATCCATAACTGGAACAGGGACCAAAGCAGTGCCAGACCGGCAATGGTTTTTGCCATCGTACCGGCAGGAAGCCGGGCGCCGACATCCTGAGCGATCAGCTCTTCAGCCGACGTCGGCATATCAGATGGAGACATCGGTTTATCCATAAACGTTTCTCTTACAACTCTGAGGGATAGACCGCAGCCCCGACAAAGGGCTACGGT
Source organism: Photobacterium sp. JCM 19050 (assembly GCA_001310455.1). Classification (GTDB taxonomy): domain Bacteria; phylum Pseudomonadota; class Gammaproteobacteria; order Enterobacterales; family Vibrionaceae; genus Parasalinivibrio. The sequence goes on along the minus strand of BAXG01000010.1, from coordinate 31,902 downwards.
TGCTCATTTACCATGAGGGAGAATTAAATCCAGCCACGTTCCTTGTAGTAACGCACTGCACCGTCATGCAATGGTGCTGTCAGGCCTGCGTCGATCATCTCTGCTTCGTTCAAATCCTTGAATGCAGGGTGGAGGCGCTTAAAGCGGTCAAGGTTGTCAAATACCGACTTCACTAGTTGATAAACCAGTTCAGGATCAGTCTCGGCTGTGGTTGAAAGTACCGCTTTGCCGCCGATTGACTGGGTGTCTTCCGGGTTGCCACGGTACATGCCGCCCGGAATGACTGCCTTGGTGAAATAGGTTTTCTCTTTCAGGAGTGCATCAATTTCAGGGCCGGTTACCGGAACCAAAACAGCATCTGTGGTGGTAGAGGCTTCCTGAATTGCACCGTTAGGGTGACCGACAAAATAACTCATCGCATCGATGTTGTTGTCGCTCATCGCTGAAGCCTGCTCAGCCGGTTTCAGGTCTGACACCAGACTAAAGACATCATGGTTCCAGCTTTTGGCTTTCATGATTTCTTCAAAGGTATCGCGCTGACCGGAACCCGGGTTACCGATGTTAACTCGCTTGCCTTTGAGCGCCTCAAAACTGGTGATGCTGGCATCCTTTCGCGCAAGGACGGTGAATACTTCACTTTGCAGCGAAAATACAGCGCGGATGTCTTTCATCGCTTCCTGATTATGGAATGGTGCTGCACCGTTCAGGGCTTTGTACTGGTGGTCAGACTGCATAATGCCAAAGTTGTATTCACCACTGCGAAGGCCGTTCACGTTTGCCACGCCACCACCACTGGCCGGTGCATTACACTTGATATGGTGGGTATCGGCACCGCGGTTTACAAAGCGACAGATTGACTGCCCGGCAACATAGTAAACCCCTGTCTGTCCACCGGTGCCGATGGTGACAAAATGGTCGGCCGCACTGGCATTATCACTAAATGAGAAACCAGAAACAGCAGCTAGAATCGCTGCGGCAAGAGAAATTCCTTTCATCAGTACTATCCTTCTCGGGCAAGGCGATCACCCATATTGACCAGGGTGAGCAAGCCTTTGTTTTATTGATTAAAAATTGTAAAATTTCTGCTTTTTATGGTTGCTTTTTCTCTTTGAAATGCTGATTTTCGCGGGAATTTTGTGCCTCGCAGGCATCCCTTTATTAAATGCATTCAGCAAGAGAATGTGTTGTGATTGCATTATTTGTATTACATATTACAAATAATAATTTTACGTTAGCTGAATTTTTCAGCACAGACAATAAGCAAAGGGATGAAATCACGAACAAATCGCGAGTATTTTCTCACCTGACGGGAATGCGAATAGGTTTTGATCCGAAAATAATTGTATCCGGCAGAATTGACTGGAAAAAAAGTCATGCGAGATGCGAGATGCGAGATGCGAGATGCGAGATGCGAGAGAAGCCTATTGACAACAACATGGTGTATCAACAGTTAGTTGGAAATGCCCGTCGCTCACAACGAATAGCTCGCGACTGAAACGAAAAAGCCCCGGCAATTTGCCGAGGCTTCAGAATGCGTGGCGCGCCCTACAGGATTCGAACCTGTGACCCACGGCTTAGAAGGCCGTTGCTCTATCCAACTGAGCTAAGGGCGCACTGCTTGTGCGGTGAGAATTATAAAGACCCCACCCCTTGCGTCAACGGTTTTCCCGGCTTTACTGTGTTAAGTGGTCAAAATTGAGGCATAACCCCATCAATAGGTTACATTTTGGCATGAAAAAGAGTTTGCCAAAAAACCGCTTTCATAAGATATTGCAGCACCTTTTTTAAGTCTGTGCCAAATTGATGGACGCTTCATTACAGAGTGGCAGCCTGCAGTTCGCCGCCTGGTTTGATATCACCCCCTTTACCTGGATAGGCATTCTGACCTGCGCCGCCTGTGGCTGGATCCTTGGAATTGAACGCCAGATTCGCGGTAAGCCCGTAGGGATCCGCACCGCTACGCTCATTATTCTCGGTACCTACCTGTTTATGCGCCTGGCCATGTCATTATCTGAAACTTCCCTCGACCACGCCCGTGTACTGGGCCAAATCATTACCGGCGTCGGTTTTCTCGGTGCAGGCGTGATGATGGCGCGCGACGGGCAAATTCATGGGGTCACATCAGCTGCCGCGGTCTGGTTGATGGCAAGCCTTGGGTTAACCATTGCCCTTGGTTACGAACGCCAGGCCTTTATTATCTGCCTGCTTGCCCTCTTTATACTGGTTGGAATGGACGTTATCGAAAACAGTTTCTCCACCCTTCGCCAGGGCGTTCATGCCAGATGGAAAAAGAAGCGCAACCGCTTGGTAAAAAGGCCTTAAGCAGGCCTTAAGCAGGCCTTTTTCAGCCACTTGGCCTCGATAAAAAAACTTTATCGAGATCACAAAATTCCCTCGCTTTACCTACCCGCCTTCGACGTGCATAGTGCGCCCGCTCTGACCATCTTTTATCCACCTCAGCGGTGCATTTTTCTGCGAGTAAGTTAATGAATTTAAATGCTGACGAAGTAAGCATGGAGCCTGCACGCCCAGCCGGAATGCCTTGGGTTCCTGTTATCAGCCTTAGCCTGTTTGCTGTTGCTGCCGGCTACCTGATGAGCCTTATCCCGCTCGCGCTTGCTCCGCTGAAAATGCCCCCGCACCTGGCTGCCTGGCTCGCCAGTGCGTTTTATGGCGGTTTGCTGCTCGGTGCGACCTTCAGTGCCCGTATTGTCGGGGCCATGAAACACCGCGCTGCTTTTGTCCTGTTTTTGTCTGTATTGCTGACAACCATTGCAGCGATGGCTGCTATTCCCGGCCAGGGCGTCTGGCTGGTTTCCCGCTTTATTGCAGGTGTAGCGGTAGCTGGTATTTTCGTGGTGGTGGAATCCTGGCTGTTGATGGCAGATGACGACAAGCAGCGAGCCAAACGCCTTGGCTTCTATATGACATCACTGTACGGCGGAAATGCCTGGGCCAGCTGGGTATCGGTTACATTGGCGTCGAAGCTGATGCCTTACGTGTTTGTCGGGATTCTGATTGCGCTGGCTATTCTGCCTCCCCTGTTCTTCAAACACGGAGAGCCCCAGGATGTCGGTCATGTCTCCATCAGCTTTTCCGAGCTAAAAAAACTGCGCAAAGCCGCCTATATCGGCTGTCTGGTATCTGGCCTGACACTGGGTGCGGTTTACGGCTTGTTGCCGGTATACCTGAACATGCGCGTGGCTGACCACCAGCAAGTAGGTGCCTGATGGCGCTGGTTGTGGTTGGGGGGTATGGTCATCCAGCCGATTGTGAGCTACCTGTCCGGCCGGATGAGCAAGGTACTGCTTATGGCACTGTTTTGTATCATCGGCAGTGGTGCGGTGGCGCTTGCAGTTATTTCGCAGAACTACGTGGTGATGGCTGGCTCCCTGTTGGTGCTTGGCGCGGCGGTGTTTGCCCTCTACCCGATTGCCATCACACACGGTTGCACTACATTGACCAAAGCTCAGATTGTTGCAGCAACCGAAGTCCTGCTCCTGAGCTACAGCGTAGGCTCGGTCATTGGTCCAGTGCTCGCAGACAACGTGTTTGAAAGCAAGCACGGCATCATGGTTTACCTCGCAGCCTGCATGATCAGCACCGCGGTTTACATGATTGTTGTTTACTTCCGCGACCGCCGCCATATGCCAAACCTCAGCGCGGCATAACAACGAAATACAGTTACAAGAAAAGGGCGGGTAATCAGGTTACCCGCCCTTTTTCATTTAAACCGCATAACAGTAAACGGGGCAGGATCTATTCGGGGTTGATTACCAGTGAGCAAGCCCGTAAGGACTTCCGCTGTTACTGCTGCCTGCGTAAGGCCAAGGTGCTGGTTTCCGAATGCCAGGAGTATCCGAGGGTGCAGGGGATGGCGGTCAATAACAGGCAGTGAGTCTGGCAACGTCGGTCTGTGTCCCATCCACTCTTGGCAGGTACCCCGTTTTCCTGAGAGTCCGGGCAACAGCCTTTCATGTGGTGCCAAAGCGCATTGAAACGGTGTTTAACCGGCTCAAGGGACAGCCCACCCAGCTCAGTTATCCCGACGATTCTGATTCCCGATGAAAGCGGTGAGAGGACGCACTTTCTCTCGACTGAACCAATCGGCCGGTTAAGTTGCACGTCTTCTGTACTCAACGTCAGGTGGTAACCCCGTTCAGCTTCCAATGGAACATCAATACCGGTGGATTGAAGCAGCTCCCTGCTCCACGCCCCTGCCGCCACGACGGCGTAATCAAAAAGGAGCTTTCCGGCATCTGATAAAATTTCAGCTTTCTCATTCGATTCACCCAAACGGGTGACTCTCCGGTTTACAAATTTCCCTCCCCTTTCTGAGAACACAGCAAAAAGATGCTGGCAAAGGAGAAACGGCTCACTGACCTGGTATGCATCATGAAATAACAGCCCATGACTGACGCTTTCTCCCAAGTCAGGCTCCATAACGGCGATATCATCCCGGTTTACCAACTGGGCGTGGATCCCTCTCGACGCAAGGAACTTCTGCTTCTCTACCGCCTCCCAGTAGCGCCTCTCCGATTCCCAAAGCAGCAGGTACCCGGAACGTTTCAAGTGTTCCATTCCGCCGGTATCGCTAAGGCAGCGTTTCCAGGCTGCAACTGCCCCGCCATTCTGGCTGACCAAAGCTGCCTGCTACTCTCAACCCGGCAAGGTTGTGCGGCAGCTATAAACTTTACCAGCCAGGGAATCACATTGATGAGGTGCTTTGCCGGAAGCGCCAGCGGCCCTTTAGGATCAAGCAGCATCTTGGGGGCGGCTCGCAGAGTAGCCAGGGAGGAAAGCGGTTCAATCAATTCGGTGGCAATATACCCGGCGTTGCCGAATGAGGCGCCATGTCCGGGAAGTTGCCCGTCATATAGTGTCACCAGATACCCGGCACGCTGCAGCTCAAGCGCCGTACACAGACCGACAATACCGGCTCCGATAACAGCGACGTGCTGGCTTTCGGGGATTGAGTCACGCTCAGCCACCGCTTATACGCCTTGTGACGTGCAGGATTGGTAGGCCAGCATCGCCCCGGCAAGATCTTCCCGGGAATCGCCGACAGACTTGAATACCGTGATCGCCTCATCTGGGTTATCCAATGCTTTCCTTCCCCGATGCCTGCCGCCGCACAGATCCGCGAATTCCGCCAGAATATCCCTTTCTGTGATCGCATTTTCCTTTAATGGGGTAATCAAATCCCCGGTTTCATGCAGCGCACCATAGCGGGTATCGACAAAAATATGCCCCATTTGCATGGTAAGGTTGTCTGCTTCGCGCATTTTAGGCGTAAAACTGCCAACAAGATCGAGATGCGCGCCGGGTTTAAGCCACTGGCCGGATACAATTGGGGTCTCAGCCAGTGTTGCACAGCTTATGATATCGGCTCGGGAAGCGACCTGTTCAAGTTTCCCCTGACTGCAAAGATGGGCTTCCACACCAGATTCAGCCAGCTCATCCACCAGCTTTTGAGCCGCCACCTCATTGTGGTTCCAGACCCAAATTTCGTCAATGTCCCGGACAGAACGGTGCGCCGGGATAAGTTTCCTCGCCATCCTCCGGCTCCCATCATCAGCATGACTTTAGATGAATCACGGGAAAGGTAACGGGATGCCAGTGCGGAAGCCGCTGCAGTCCGTCTTGCTGTCAGTTCATTTCCGTCCAATTGAAGCAACGGACGCCCGGTTTTCCCGCAACTCAAGGTATAGTTGCTGCTCAGTCCCGGTAAGCCAAGTTCACTGTTGCCCGGAAAAACATTAACCAGTTTTACGCCAACGAATTCCCCTTCCAGCCAAGCTGGCATCAACAGCATGGTAGCGTCTTTAGTTCCCGGTACAGGTACGCTGTGGTGATGCCTGAGCGGCGCACAGGCATTACTGGTAAAAATCTTGTCCAATGCATCAATCAACCTGTCCCAAGGCAAATATCTGCTGACATCTTTGGCACTGAGTTGCATTTACCTCTCCTTTTTTGGTTTCGTTGTTTACGTTACCAGAATGTAACAACGAGAAGTACTTAACAGAGCCAGTCGTTCACGACTTAACGTGTAAAAGAGGGAAAACGCCAAAATCTGGCCCATTCAATCTGACGAAAACGTTTGCGCAATAGAAAATGTCATCTGTTTTTGCGACAATAGCGCGCAATTCAGTTCCCCCTCTTTAACGCCGAAGGAAAGACATGGCAGCGCAAATCATTGATGGAAAACTTATTTCCCAGACAGTTCGTCAAGAAGTAGCGGCACGGGTGAAGGCGCGAAGAGATGCAGGGCTGCGTGCGCCGGGCCTTGCGGTAATCTTGGTTGGCGAAGATCCAGCTTCACAGGTTTATGTCGGCAGCAAACGCCGTGCCTGCGAAGAAGTAGGCTTTGTGTCCAAGTCTTATGACCTTCCCGCGACCACCGCAGAAAAAGAGCTGCTCGACCTTATTGAACAACTGAACAACGATGACACCATTGACGGTATCCTGGTTCAGCTTCCGTTGCCTGCCGGCATTGATGACACCAAAGTGCTGGAAACCATCAACCCAGACAAAGATGTAGACGGTTTCCACCCCTATAACGTCGGTCGCCTGTGCCAGCGCATTCCAAAGCTTCGTTCATGTACTCCGAAAGGCATTGTGACCCTGCTTGAGCGGTACAATATTGCCACCCGTGGCAAACATGCTGTGATGGTTGGAGCCTCTAATATCGTTGGCCGCCCAATGACCATGGAGTTGCTTTTGGCCGGCTGTACCACCACCACCTGTCATCGCTTTACCCAGGATTTGGAAGGCCATGTGCGCCAGGCCGACATTCTGGTGGTAGCCGTTGGTAAACCAGGCTTTATTCCGGGTTCATGGATAAAACCTGGTGCGGTTGTTATTGATGTCGGCATCAACCGACTGGACAGCGGCAAATTGGTAGGTGATGTGGAATACGATGTTGCCCGCGAGCGCGCCAGCCATATCACACCTGTCCCGGGCGGTGTTGGCCCGATGACCGTCGCCAGCCTGATTGAAAATACCCTGCTGGCCTGTGAGCAGTACCACTCGTAACCGAGTGGAAGAAAGATAGAAAAAGCCCGGCGAATGCCGGGTTTCTTGTTTTTCAACGAAAGAGCTATCTACAGCATCAGTCTGCGCCAAAAAGATCGCGTGTAAACACCTTCCCGGCAACATCCTCCAATTCTGTATCCATACGATTGGAAATAATGACATCGGAAATCTTTTTGAATTCCGCCAGATCTTTGATGACTTTTGAACGATAGAACTCTTCTTTCTGAAGTACCGGTTCATAAACAACCACTTCGATGCCCTTTGCCTTGATGCGTTTCATCACTCCCTGAATTGCAGAAGCCCGGAAGTTGTCAGAGCCGGATTTCATGATCAGTCGGTACACCCCCACCACGGCAGGGTTCTTGGCAATCACTGACTGTGCAATAAAATCTTTACGGGTGGTGTTGGCATCGACAATCGCCCGAATAAGGTTATTGGGCACTTCCTGGTAGTTTGCCAGAAGCTGCTTTGTGTCTTTAGGCAGGCAGTAACCACCGTAACCGAATGATGGGTTGTTGTAGTGTTTGCCAATTCGGGGGTCGAGGCCAACGCCTTCGATGATCTGTCTGGTATCAAGCCCGTGAGTTTGTGCGTAGGTATCCAATTCGTTGAAATAAGCCACGCGCATGGCCAGATACGTATTGGCGAACAGCTTGATCGCCTCTGCTTCAGTCGAATCGGTAAACAGAACCGGGACATCCTTCTTTACTGCACCTCCAAGCAAAAGGTTTGCAAAGACTTGAGCGCGCTCAGAGCGCTCCCCGACAATAATACGTGACGGGTAAAGGTTGTCATAAAGTGCACGTCCTTCCCTCAAAAACTCGGGAGAGAACAGGATGTTTTCTGTGCCAAATTCTTCACGCAGACGCTGCGTGTAACCCACGGGAATGGTGGACTTAATCACCATCGTGGCTTTGGGATTTATCTCCATAACATCCCGGATAACAGCCTCAACCGTTGAGGTGTTGAAAAAGTTGGTTTCCGGGTCGTAATCCGTTGGGGTGGCGATAATGACAAAATCGGCATGTTGATACGCAAGTAGTTTGTCCAGCGTCGCAGTGAAGTTAAGCGACTTGTGTTGCAGAAAATCTTCAATTTCAGCATCAACAATTGGTGAAGCCTTAGCGTTTAACAGCGCAACTTTTTCTTCGAGGATATCAACAGCAACCACTTCATGGTGTTGTGCCAACAACATCGCATTCGAGAGGCCAACATAACCCGTTCCGGCAATGGCGATTTTCATTATTGTTTAGCTTAAAGGTTAATACTTCTCAGAGTTTATTAGCTCAAAATACCCCAGACAAATAGCTCTGTTTATTATTGAGTTATCGGCCTTCTTTTATATCGAAAACTGAAAAATGCCCCGATGAAACGAGGCATTTTTTAACAGGATTACCCCTTACAGATTTTACTCCAACTGCCATCGCTTCCTGGGACAGACCGGGTCCACCAGTTGGCTTTGTACAGCGTTCCATCATGTACCATCTGGTCACCTTCTTTGGCATGGTCAGGGTTACCCGCCCAGTCTACCTGAGGCCAGTTAGGGTAAACGTTCACGCCATCGAGGTTGCAATCTCCCGGCTCCGGGTTGCCTGTGTCAGGGTTACCGGTATCCGGGTCTGTCACATCACCAAGCTCTGCCAGTGGCATTTCCGGATATTCAAAGGCAAACGCATAGTCAGTGCCGTTAATGGTTACGGTGTAGTTTGCAGGGCCTGAGATTGGCAGGTAGTGCACCATATCCAGCTCATAGGTTTCCCCAGCAGCAATTCCGCTCCATCCAGGCAGGCTGAAAGCGACACGGTGCATTGCACCATCCAGGCCACCAATGTTGTTGTTCCGGCTGTGGGCAGACTCAACCACCTTCAGATTTGCACCTGACCAGTCCATCGCGTTGTCCGGTGTGGAAGTCGGCAAGTCAAACTGGAACTCGGTACCACCCGGCAGGTCGACACCGGTATTGTTGGTGAACGTTACCTTCGGGTTAATTGGGTAGTTCTGGTCACCTTCCTTATAGCCACCGACAGAGACTGTGATATTCACCGCTTCAACCGGTACTGCATTTTCGGAGCGCTTGTTACCGTAAGGGGCTGCGGACTTGAAGGCTTCGTACATGGTGTTACTCAGGGTATCACCCATGTAGTACTCACCACGGCCGTTTAAACATGCCTGCTCGCTCAGGTCTTTCGCCCCGCGCTCGCCATTGGCACCAATCTCGTAACAGCTGTAGTCGCCCGCCAGTTCCCAAATCAGAACACCACCGATACCTTTGTCTACCACGTATCCTGCTTTCTCAGCAATTGACTGCTTGTCTTCGGAAGAGAGGAATACCTGCTTCTCTGCATTCCAAAGCCAGGGCGCTTTCGCTACGTTGTCATAGTGTCGGGTGTAGGTGCCGCTTACCTGGTGAGCCGGGTTGCTTTCCGGATCCATGCCATTTGTATAGGTGTAAGAGCCCTGTCGGCCAATCTCCAGGTTTTTGGCATGCCACATTGGGTTCACACCGGCACCGATTTCATTGCCGTTGGTATCCAGGTCATGCCACAGGTTGTCGATGCCCATTGCACCATCACCACACTTGCCACCGGTACCGCCGGTACCTTCAGGGCAGGCGTTCTGGTTCGGCAGGGGAGCGCGCCCCCAAAGGCCGTTTTCTCCGCCGTCAACACCTTGCCATCCACGGGTGTAATAAGGCACACCAATATTAATACGGCCGGATTGCAGCGCACCACGCATGTAGTGGTAGGCCCAGTCAGTGTTCAGGTAACCGGTTCCCTTGTACTGTTCTGTTGAGTACACGCCCCACTGTGCCAGCTCGCTGTCCTCGCCGGTATCATACAGGGCAGCGTTGTGGCCGACATATTCATTCCAAGAGCCGTGCAGGTCATAGGACATGATATTGACGTAGTCGAGGTATTTCAGTGACTCGAAGTTCTCCATGCCACGGAGCAGGTAAGCAGATGAAGGCGACGCAATGCTCAGCAGGTAGTGATGCCCGTCTTCAGCAGACGCTCGGTCCAGCTTCTCACGCAGCACACGCATCAGTTCATTGTAAGAGCGCATCAGATATGACGGCGGCTTTCAGAGAATTCCTTGTCCAGTGGGTTGCCTGCCCCAGCCATGCTGGTCGGGTATTCGTAGTCAATATCGATACCGTCGAACTGGTATTTGCGCATCAGCTCTACAGCTGAATCAGCAAAACGCTCAATCCCTGCATGGTAGATGCTGCCATCGGCATTGGTGGTCATGGTGTAGAAACCACCGTCTGCGACACGGTCACCGTTTTCATCAAAATGGCCGCCGGTTTCCGCCCAGCCGCCGATGGCGAACAGGGTTTTCACACCGTAACGTTTCTTGTAGGTAGCCAGTGCGCCGAAGTGGCCTTTAAAACCAAGCGCTGGATCGATATCAACACCCGGCCAGCTTTGGCCGACAGCGACGTTTTCAGGATCGTTGATATCCCCGATATTTACCCGGCCGTCAGAGCCGATGCTGACAAAGGCATAGTTGATGTGGGTCAGCTTGTCCCAAGGGATGTCGTTCGCCAGGAATTTACCGGTTGCCGGGTTGTCACCGGTGCGCCAGCTTGTGAAGTAACCGATAACGCGGCGCTGGTGGTCTTCACCCAGCATTTCTCGGCCTTCTTGGTCATAGACAGAGCAGTAAGGCACATTCACGCCTTCGGTCTGGTACAGGCCTTCCGGACGGCAGTCAGACACCACTTCACCGCCAGTCACGTTAATCACCTGCTTTTTACTGTCACCAGTCGCACCATCGTTGTCGGTCGCACGGGCAAAAACCGTGTTGTTCCCTGCTGATTCAGCCAACAACTCAAACGTGTAAGGGGCGGTTGCACGGGTTGCAGCAAGACGGCCATTCACGAAAAAGTCGACCTTGGCAATCGTGCCATCAGTATCTGCGGCGTCGGCAGCCAGTAAAACAGTGCTCCCCATCTCAACAGAAGAAGCAGAGAGCGTCAGGGAAACGGTCGGAAGCTGGTTTTCCGGCTCTACCACTTCAGCTTTTACTATGATAGACACAGAAGCCTCAGCTTTTGCGCCGTCATTGTCATAGGCAGTGGCAGTAATGCGCTGCTGGCCTTCAACAGCTGTCCACACTGCTTGGTACGGTGCACTTCCAGCTTCGGCAAATTTCTGCCCATTCACTGAGAATTCAACTTTGGCAATAGTGCCGTCAGTGTCAGATGCATTAACGCTGACGGCAACGGCATCGCCCACCATAAACTCACTGCCGGAAGCCGGGGCTGAGAATGTTACGCTTGGCGCTGTGTTAGGCGTTTCGCCGCCCCCATCGCCGGAGCAGACATCAACTTTACTCCATTCCTGGTAAGGACCTGAGTGAGAAACCGGGTCATTTCCCTGCGTCCACCAGCTTGCCTTGTAGACCACACTGTCTTTTTGAACCTGCGCGCCACCACTATAGGCAACATCAGCCTGCCAGATATCGATATTGGTGCAATCCAACGCCGCATTGGCCTGGAACGCCACCAGACACGATGCTGCAACCAGCGTTAAAGGAAAGTGCTTCTTGCCCATTAACCGACCTTTTTTCATTTGTTATTTTCCTGCCTAATCAAAGCATCACAAAATATAAACAGCACTGATAAAACCATGTTAAATCAGTGCCTTATTCTATTTTTGCGGAATATATACGGTGTTTAGGGATCACCTAGCAGGAATGGAGAAAAATGGACTGGGGCACACATTTTGGAGCCAATTGACGCGCCACTGACATTTCTACCAGTTACGCACATTGAACGCTGACATAACTCTGTTGCGTTGGAAAACTGAGAACACGACTAGAAATCAGGGAAAAGAAACCAACGCGAAAATTGACCGCCATCAGATTATTTGGCGTACAGGCTGACGGTGACTATATCTTCATATTGACCGGCTCTCGCCAGAGGGGATGGCTTGTTTTGAAACGAAAACACCAATCTTTTTTCATGCAACGGTCTGTTCTCCGCGCTCAACTCGACGGTTTCGCTTAAGTCTACAAACTTATTTCCAAGCAGAAATTGATAAGGTACTTTGTGGTTTTTGTCTCGGGTATTAACCAGCCAACCATTGTTCATTGACGAAATTGTCATACTGACAACACCATTACTTTTCAGGTATGCCGGAAGGTCTCTGCGGTTTTTTAGTGTCAGATCTCCGAGATCCAGCTTCACAGATGTCCCGGAGGAATCAAACTGACTAAATTTTGTCTGGTTTAACCGTATTTGCACATAGGGTTTTACATTGTAAGAGAAAGAAATTGTTCTATTTAGGTAGGCGTTATTGTTTAAACCTGGAAAGGCAACACTGATCTCACCTGTATACCTCCGGCAGGCATTTCTCCTCCATTGGGAAGGTAGATCCAAAAATCCTGTTTCTGCCTCCCGTTGAGCAAAAGCACATACCATTCGTCTTCCAACAAGGGTAAATCTTGCCGGGAGGCGTTCTTGATAAGATATTGATGATTGGAACCTTTTCCCTTTAAAACGAACTTGCCACTCAAAGGCTGCTTCAGGGTAACTTCGCTTGCACATCCTGCCAGAACGCGGTCAAATGAAAACTTGGCGGGAAGCCATAAACCACGCTCACTGATAAGATCTCCGACCGGTACTCTTGTATCTACAATCAAATCCCATTTCCCATCGCACGATTCTCTATTTGTATCATTCGCTGCATATACTGCATCCGAAAGAAAGACGTTGGGCAGGGTTAGCGTCATAGCAGCCAATAAGCTAGGGTTCTTCATCGCAGCTTTCCTCTGCACACGGGATTATCACTGTTCCCAAATCTACCAGATGCGCTTTGGGATTATTTATGGTCACCTCGATAGCTCCGTAACGCTTGTCTGTCATGGTCATTAAATAACTCCCCGTACCAACCCCCTGAATGAAAAAACGTCCGGCTTTATTGGTAAAAAATGGCAGATCATTACCATCTCTGCTTATTTTTCCCTGTAGGTAAGACACCGGTTTACCCGATGTATCTTTCAACACACCTTTGGCTGTGTAAGACCGCGCAGATCCCACCAAGTTGAAATGCCCCGTCGCCGCACCGGGGCTGATATTCAGACGACTCTCTCCCCAGTCATATCCAGCCGGAGCATCGGGCACATAGATATCTATAGTATTAGGCAGATAGGCCTTACTCAGTGGAACAAGGCTCCCGAAAGCTGATGTTGCGACAGCCTTGTATTTTTCTTCCTGATCCAGACCGATACGGACGTGTTGGTGCGATAGTGTTGGATGAAGGTTTGTCACCAGAAAAGGACCAGGTTGAGCGCGTCCCCATCCCCAGTGCCCATCAACCATGCCAATGGCAGTATTTCCCCGCAGAGTAGCAAAGTAACCCTCCGCATCCCCCCCAGAGTGACGAGCACCTCTGCCAAACTCAACTTCGAAACGCGCCCTGTTAGCAACATAATCAAGCTGGGCACTTTGCCGATTTTGACTATCATCGTAATCAGCCCTTAGTCGATACCCCACAGCTCCAACATAACCAGCATTTGATTTGAACATATCTAACTGAGCGCGGTTGTTAACACTGTCGTAGTCAGTCCTTAAGCTGTATCCGTGCTTTGGGTGGCTCCATCGCCAGTTGAATGTCAGAAAATACGCGATGTCATCATCACCGGCTTTTTCATTTTCTCGAAGTGATACACCCGCTCCCCAGTTTATATTTCCGTACTGCCAGTTTAATGTTGCTGTTCCGTTAAACTCTGATGCCTGTTTGTATTCCTGATAATACGATCCAGAAATGCTCAGTTTCCATTGGCGGTTAAAATTCCATCCATAGCTGGCAAGGTAACGTTTATAGGACAACGTGTCCGACGTTTTTTCCCAAGGAGAAAATAAAAATCTGTTTGCTTCACTGTAGCTAAACCTTAAATTTGGGGATCCACCATCCGAAGCCCCCCAAACAGTGCTTTCAAAGTCAACAGACCATAAACTGCCGTCTGTTCTGTTTTTACCCTCGCTGAAGGTAAACCGATTGGAAAAATTCCCAATATCCGTACCCAGTGTTGCGACAACACCCGCCATGTTTCCGTACCTTGCTGAAATTCCGTTAGCACCCAATGTCAGCCATTGAGAAACGCCATATTCAGAAACACCGCTTACCAACCACGCATCCGTATAGTCGATACCTTCTTCATTGAAAACTGAAGGTACTCCAGCAGCCAGTGAGTAGTTAAGCATCCCTTTCGTAAGTAGTTTGTTGTTATAAAAATTGGTAAAAACCAACGTCTCAGTCTTACCCGAGAGGTAGGTAATTTGGACGGTTATATCGTTAGCACCATGGGTCAAAGGAAGATTTGCCAGGTTAAACCGCCCCGCTTCCTGCAAGCCGCTATAAATAACCTGATTATTGACAAAGACTTCCAGCTCAGCGGACTCTGGCAGAACCACTTCCTGGTCATTGCCCGGCCCAATACTCCTATTTGGCTGAAGTTCCCTGTAATTACTCTCAACGCTTATTCCGCCTATATTCGCAGCGATCCCCCCTCCAGGACGACCTGAAACGACATCTCCCAGGCCCACTCTTGTTGGTATATCTGTGTTGTCGTAGAAAAAAGTCCATTCGCCTCTTAAAAATCGGGGGGCATCCCCAGAGAATTCAATGTAGTTTGCTGCGGTGAAATTCACCCCGTCTGAGCCACCAAAATTCCATTGGGTAAGCCAGTCGATAGAAGACGCGCGGTTATCCAGCCCTTGTTCCCAATTTTCCTGGTGAATAAAGTTCATGCTATTCAGCCAGCTGATTGATCCGCTTGGTGTAGGAGAAAACACCTCATAGTTGCGTCCAAAATCTAAATCTCTTTTGCCGAAAGCATGCCGGGCAATACGAACCGCCAGCGACAGTGAAGACATATTCAATTCAACATTAATACCGTTTTGATCAAGGTGATTGAGTGTTATCCACTCACTACTACCCTCACCAGAAGATTCGGTAAGAGCAGCCCATATATCCTGAGAGACCCGGCTTCCAAGTAACGCTTTCAACTCAGGCAATGAGACAGCGTCAATATCAGTACCACTGACTCTTGTAGAAAGGTTACCGATCTGCTTTCCCCCCAGAGTAACAGGTAAAGATAGCGTTGTGGCATTTACCCATGAAGAAAACACTAACCAGGCCAATAACACTAAAAGGGCCTTTCTTTTCTTCACCTTAGTCCCTTTACATTGATCAACAGCTTATCTTCTTCGCTGGATAAAAGAGAACCAAGTGGGACTTTGACAAATTGACCCGGAACTAAAAATTGCAATGGGAGTAGATGTTTTATTGCTTCCCACTTCCATTTGTAAGTATTTTTGGATGTCTGGACATCAAAAACAAGGTCAGAAAGAGTGATGACGTCAGTACCGGAATTTTCGATTAACAAATCTGTCGGTTTTCCGTTGTTGTAAAATACTTTGGTATTAATACTTTTCTCTACATTTTCCGGAGACACAAACACAAGAGCGCCCATTCGAAATAACACCTTGATATTACTTCTATCTGATTCATTTCCAATCGGCAATTGACTGAATATTATTCTGTAAGATTTAGTGACGTCAGATGATGACCCAATATATTTCACCTTAATCATCTGTGTTTCACCCATAGGTATAAGCACCTGAGGTGGAAACACAAAAAAATCGCCGGACTCTGTTAAGACCTCATTTTCATCATTTTTTACCGCTCTTTTTTTCACGGTTATTTCAACAGGTAAAGAGTGGTTCGCAGTATTCTTTATTTGAAATATTTTTTCACTTCCATTTCCATATTCAGAAAAAAAAGCGACCATGGGAGACAACTCAAAGGAACTGGCGTTTAAAGGCATCAGTATACATATACAACATATAATTATGCGCATGTAACCCTCAAAAGGGGCTATGTAGCCCCTGTTTTAACAGAGACTTATTACTTAGGAAAGAAATTAACAAACATCGCTGTTTGATACTCACCAGCCTTTTCTCTACCATGAATTGCAGGATGAATGAAAAGTACTTTTTTGTTCGAGGAGTCAAAGCTGATTGAAGGACCTGTATTATTCTGACTGTCAATTCTAGTTGAGGTCCCCCCTTCGAACTGAAGTTCAAAAGGAATAGTTTCGCCAGAATTATGTGTCAACGGCCCAGTACCTATGTCAAGTTGAATCTCACCGGATTCAGTATTACACCATGCTTCAAATTGAATTTGATTGATAGAACTTGGGCTTAAAGATAATTCAAGCGTATTACCGGGAACGTCAGAAGATAACGAGCAGTACTCGGCTACCGTTCCTTTAAGTGTGATATTGAGATTGGTGGGAGGAGGAGTTGTTGCATAGGATCCGGCAGAAAAAAAAGTAATTAGAGCCACAACTGTGAAATGGGATTTCATTTTTCATCTCCTTAAGAAAGACAACCTTGTCTTGAAGATAAAATCTAAACACTCCTGTGTTTGACCGTCATCAGTCATTTGTTCATTTAATAAGCATCAAAGTATGATTTTAGAACTAATTCAGGTTGCATATACTTTTTTAATACTTACACTCAATCAGATTCCATTAACAATGCACTTAACTGGCTCCGGCTTTTTTGGCCTGTTTTTAATAAGATGCTCGAAACGTGACACTTCACAGTGCTCACACTCAGATAAAATTGTTCTGCAATGTCTTTATTACTTCTTCCTTGGAGAAGTTGCTGGAAAATCTGTTGCTCCCGGGTAGAAAGCGAATATTTTGCTCCAATAACATTGACTGAGGGGCTTGATAACCCACCGCCGCGAACTAAGTGTCGCAATGCTCCCGACATCGCCTCTCGACTGAACCACAATTGCCCATTAGAGATATTTCTTAACGCTCTGGGCAGAATTTCCAATGTGTAAGGTGATACAATCAAACCGGAAAATCCAAGAGAAATAAATCCCGCAACACATTCTTCGTCTTCAGGTTTTCCATTAACAATCAGCCATTCTCCGCCTCTTTCAGCAGGAGTAATCAATAGAGACGCTGGGTTTCCTATGGAATCTTTATCATATATAACTATCGAATTTGAAGGCAGTTCCCACAGGGAGTCTACTGATTGCTCAATTTTAAATGAGTACTGTTTATGTATTGCTGAGAGTAATTCAACAACCATATCTGACCAACATATGTTTTTAGAAACCACATATGTAAATACATGCTTATTCATTGAAAGTTCCGCTGAAAGGCGTTATTTAAGGATAGACTAAATTAGTGATAAGCACATTTAAACCCAATATCAATTATTACGATATCGGGATTCAGGGTAAAAAGGACAGTCACAAAGCCTTAGACAAAAAACACCGGATTTCGGCTGAGCCAAACCCGGTGTTTTTTATTTGTAATGAGGGAGATTACACAGTGAACTTACGCTTTACCCTCACTGCCGCACATGCGGATCTTAGCCTGTACCACTTCACGCATCGCCGCTTTGCCGGGGACAATGTACTTACGCGGGTCATTGGCATCCGGATGATCACCAAAGTATTTCTTCACCGCATCAGCAAAAGCAATTTTCAGCTCGGTAGCGACATTAACCTTGCATACGCCGGTATCAATACAACGCTTTACCATGCATCAGGAATGCCGGAAGCACCGTGCAGGACCAGCGGAATATCTACCACATTACGGATAGCTTCCAGACGGGCGAAGTCCAGCTTTGGCTCGCCTTTGTAAAGGCCGTGGGCAGAACCGATAGCCACTGCCAGTGAATCAATACCGGTACGCTGGATAAATTCAGCCGCCGCAGCCGGGTCGGTCATTGCGGCATCTGCGCTGTCAACAATCAGGTCATCTTCCTGACCGCCAAGACGGCCCAGCTCTGCTTCCACGCTGGCATCATAGCGGTTGCAGTAGTCCACAACGCGCTTCACGATATCAATGTTTTCATCAAACGGGTAATGTGAACCGTCGATCATCACAGACCGGATACCGGCGTGCAATTTCGCCTGAATATCTGAAAAATCTTCATGGTGATCCAGATGAAGGACCAGTGGCATTTTGTGTTTGTTTGCCGCTTCCTTACAGATGGCAACGATATAATCAACACCGGCGTAACCGTATGTGCCCGGGGTACCTGCCAGAATGACAGGAGAATTCATTTCTGCCGCGGTCTCGACCACTACCTGAACAGTTTCAAGGTTATGGATATTGAAAGCAGGAACAGCATAACCGCCTTTTTGCGCACGCTTTAGCATTTCACGAGAAGAAATCAGATACATACATCCTCCAAGATTGAATCTTTTTCTGCACCGGTTTGGCGGAATACACAGTTGCCAGCCACCCAGGTAGCCACTACCTCACCACCGTCTGACATCTCCACCATGGAGCCAGTTTGCCGGGAGCAAGGCTGCCTAAATCGTTTTCTACACCCAGCAGAGCTGCCGGGCTTTGGGAAGCCAGTGACCACGCTTTTTCAAGCGGAAGTGAAAGCCACTGGGAGATATTTTTTGTTGCATGGTTGAGTCTGAGCGTGCTGCCTGCCAGGCCGCCCTCTTCGGTTCTCACCACGCCCTCTTTCATAAAGACATCCAGCTCGCCAAGCTTGTATTCACCATCCGGCATGCCTGCTGCACGCATGGCATCTGAAACCAATACCAGCCGGTTGCCTGCACAGCGCCATGCCACTTCAGCCGCAGCCGGGTGAACATGGTGGCCGTCAGCGATAAGCTCAACGTATGCAGAATCACAACAGAGCCCTGCACCGACCACACCCGGTTCACGGTGGTGAAGACCGGTCATGCCGTTGTAACAGTGAACAATGCCGTCAGCCCCTGCCTGCAGAGCAGCTTTTGCCTGGTCATAGGTGGCTTGGGTGTGCGCCAGCATCACATTGATATTCTGGGATTTAAGGAATTGAATAGCGCTCAGTGCACCGTTTTTCTCTGGGGCCAGAGCCACCGCTTTCAGGGTGCCGTCAGCCACAGAGATCCAGTGTTCCAGCTCAATCTGGTCCAGCTCGCGAAGGAAAGATTGCGGATGCGCTCCACGATTTTTGCCGGTGAAATACGGCCCTTCCAGATAGGTTCCAAGAATGGTTGCACCAGAAACACCGTTTTTCATGGTGTTCTTTACAGCTCTCAGGGCGTTGCGAATTTTCTCTACCGGCGCGGTGACTGTCGTCGCGAGAAATGCCACCACACCTTGCTCGGCCAGGAACGATGAAATGGCGTCCAGCGCTTCGTGGCTGGCATCCATTACGTCGTGCCCCATCGCTCCATGTACATGACTGTCGATAAGTCCCGGCATCAGGGAGGTCGGCTGTTGCTCTAGCGCTTTCCCGCCCTCTGCCTGATAGTTTTCATAAGACATTACCGCTGCAATCCGTCCATCTCGGACTCGGACAACGCCGTCTTCAAGCCAGCGGCTGTCGGGCATCAGAATACGGCGGTAACGGAGGTCAAATTCCATCATCAACCTCAGTGGCTTCTTCGCGTTGTTTCTCTTCCATCTGCTCATACAGCGATGTGATACCGCGATGTCCGCACGCTACTGCTTCCTGACGGAATTCGATGACATTGAGCTCATCACGCTCAAGCAGCATTTCAGCAGCCATTTGCAGATTCGTTCCGGTTACTACTTCAATGTTTGCCATCTGCTGGCTGAGCAAAGACGCCGTGCGAAAAGGTGTACCACCAAGAAGATCGGTCATGAAGACAATGCCTTCACCGGAATCAATCTCTTCAATTGCCTTGCGCATTGCGGTATCAAGTTGTGCTGTGGTCATGCCTTCAGGAAAGTCGATGGCAGCAAACTGAGGCTGCTCACCAATAATCTGGTTCAGCGCTTTGGTCAGGCCACTGGCGAATCCGCCGTGCCCGCTGATAATTACCCCAATCATGTTAAATCCTTTATTTTGCAGGGCATGAACCGGGAGGCCTGCGCCTCCCGGGTTCAGCGCTTATGTTTCAAGCTATTGTCTTTCTATACGTTGCATTTGGGATTAGAGGAAGCCGGCGAAACGGCCCACAATACCCAGTGTTACGGTGATGATGATGAGACGAACCGGGCTCCAGCCACGCTTCACCAGACCAAACATGCAAAGGGTGTAAACCAGTGGCAGGAAGGCCGGCATCAGTTTGTCGATAACATCAGCCTGGAGCTTGACCACCGCATCACCGGCGGTGATTTCAGCGGTAGTTGACAGGCGGACATACGTTGCCACCAGCGCACCAATTACGGTCATACCCACGATGGAAGCAGCGTGGCCGACCTTCTTGGTGTTCGCCTTGATAAGCGGGATAGCTGCCACACCCATGTTGTAGGCGTAGTGCGCCAGACCGAAACGCAGGCCGAAGTGGAACACGTTGAACACGACGAAGAAGATGATGGCGCCCATGATGGAGCCTTGCAGCGCCAGGTCTGCACCGATACCGCCACAGATTGGCAGCAGGGTCAGCCAGAACATGGCATCACCGATCCCCCCAGTGGCGCACCGACCGCAATCTTGGTGCTCTGGATAGAGTTAACGTTCTGTTTTGAACGCTCCATCGCCAGGATGATGCCCATCACGAAGGTCACAAGGAACGGGTGGGTATTGAAGAAGCCCATATGGCTTCATTGACTTCGATAAGTCATTCGGGTTGGTGTGGATCTTCTTCAGTGCCGGGAGAAGGCCATACAACCAGCCAGCAGCCTGCATACGTTCGTAGTTAAATGACGCCTGGAGAAGCAGGGAACGCCATGCCATGCGGTTGATGTCTTCTTTGGTCAGATCCGCACCGACATTTTGGTCTTCATAAACGTCGTTGGTTTCCAGAGACAGCACAGGATCCACGTCTTTGTGGGCATTCAGATGGCCCATGGTGTTTGCATTAGATTCCATCTTCCAGTTCCTCCTTCACAGGTGCGCTCTGTTCTGGTTTGCGCATAAAGTCGATCAGTGCAATGGCAAGGGCTGCGGCGGCAATCGCCAGCATTGGCAGTTGAAGCCAGGCTGCGCCCACAAAGCCGAGGATGAAGTAAGGGATATAGGCATTCTTCATCATGATCTTCATCAGGACGGCGAAACCGATAGCCGGCATCATGCCACCTGCTACACCAAGGCCGTCGATCAGCTGCTGAGGCAGTGCCTCAACCATTGGCTTGGCATGCTCTGCGCCGAAGTAAATAGGGAGGAAGGCGCAAAGGAAGTAGAACGATCCAAGAACCGCAAGTGCAAAATAGTTAACCTTCTCAATACCCGCTGTATCGGCCTCGTCTGCCATCTGGTCACACTTGGACATGACCGGAGACATGGCGGAGAACAGGAAGGTGATACCCATCTGAACTGCCACTGCGAAAGGAACGGCGATACCAACTGCCACGTTAGGCTCCACGTTAGTGGTGATGGCAAAGGTAGCACCAACGATAGTACCGATGATGACGTTTGGTGGCTGGGCACCGGCCAGAGGGGCCAGACCCATCCAGACCAGTTCCAGAGTACCGCCGACCAGAATACCGGTCTGCAGGTCACCAAGAATCAGGCCAACCAGAGGCCCAAAACCACAGGACGGTGCATGTGGGTAAGGCCGTTAAAGAGATCGAGACCTGCTATGAATGCCAGGACCCCGAGCATTAGGGCTTGCAAAAAACTGATTTCCATTACAATTACTCCTTTTATAGAAGCTTGAAGATGTCAGTAGCGGGTTCCGTTGGAACGCCTTGCACGTAACACTCCACCCCAGCCTCATGAAGCGCTTTGAAGGCATTAATGTCGTTGGCGTCTACGGAGACAGTTTTGTGGATCTGGGTTTTCCCCTCGGTGAAATGCATATTGCCGACGTTGATTTTGTTTATCGGCACCCCGCCCTTCACCAAGGCGAGGAAATCAGCAGGTGTTTTACACACCAGCAGAATTTTCTGGCGATCTGCAGCTTTGTGGATGGTTTCGATGGTTTTCTGAACGGTCCAGAATCGGATGGCAATACCATCAGCCAGAACCATTTCCATCAGGTTCTGTTGGATCTGGTCTTCGGCGACTTCATCATTCACAACCACAATGATGTTGGCGCCGGCAAAGCCCACCCATTGCACGCCAACCTGGCCATGCACAAGGCGCTCATCAATACGGCTCAATACAATATTTGGCATGGTGGAACTCCTGAATCATTTTTATTATTCGATGGAACCGCGGCCGGTAAGCCCGGTTCCGCTCATTGGGCTAAAATGTTCTGTCTGTAATGCGAGTCGGTTACTCCGTGGCAAAAGGATAAATAGTGACGCCCTGAACAACGCGGTTAACTTCGCCGGTCGGACACGGGTTATCTGGTGTGAGGCCAAGCTGCAGCGACTTTGTCATCGCCAGCATCTGGGCAAAAACGATGTACGGGAAAGTCAGCCAGATATCATCAAGTTGCTCAGCAGCAACAGATACAGACTCGCCCTCCAGCCCGGAAACTACACCCGGCACCAGTGCCAGATGAGACAGGGCCATTTTGTTGGAATGAATTTCGCGGAACATGTCCAGGTCATACTGTTGGGTATAGGTATCTGACGAGAACAGCTGGACCACCAGAGTCTGACCATCAATCAGGAATTTAGGGCCATGGCGGAATCCGAGAGAAGACTCAAAGGCAGTCACAACGCGCCCGGCACTCAGTTCAAGGGATTTCAGGGAGGCTTCCCTTGCAACACCGGCAAGACCGCCGCTTCCGAGAATAACCAGTCGCTGGTAATCCAGTTTGGCAAGGGTATTGACCTTGTCCGCCCACTGCGGCATGCCCGCTTCCACAATGCTGGCCAGACGCTCGACCTGACTAACAGCTTCGGTACGTGGCAGCTTGCCAAGCAACGTAATTGCAGCAAGGGTCATGCAGGAATAGCTGGATGTCATGGCAAAGCTCTTGTCATTTGAGCCTTCCGGCATCAGGTGACAGCATGCGCGCTCGCTTTGCTGGGCATAGCGGTAAAGCTCACCTTCTTCATTGCAAGTCAGGATCAGGTGCCAAATGTTCTTTACCAACTGGTCGGCAACCGCGACCGCTGCCACGCTCTCTGGGCTGTTACCAGAGCGGGCAAAGGAGACCAACAGTGTCGGCATTTCCGGGGTAAGGTACTCAAGCGGGTTCGAAACAATATCCGTGGTTGCTACCGCGCGAGCATCCAAACCCTGGCAGCTCAGCCAAGGAGCAATCGCTTCGCCGGCATAAGCAGAGGTTCCTGCACCGGTTAGCACTACCCGCAAACCCGGCAACGCAAACAATGCTGAGGAAAGCCTCATCGTCTGATTCGCGGGCCTTTAAGTTCCGGGAAAGCGTGCGCCACAATGCCGGCTGCTGGGCAATTTCCTTGGCGGTGTGAGCAGCACCGTGTTGTGCCAGCCATTCAGAGTCGTAACCTGGGTATTTCATCGTTATTGTTCCTCGGTAAAGCTCCCGCAGGCACGGCTGTACATGCGGTTTACTTCCATAACTTTGTGGATAATCAGAGATTCTGGGTCAGCGCTAATTTCGCCCCTTGAGACGGCCTTGTATTGGTTTGGCAGATATTGGCTGAGCAGTGTGCGAGGTGCCGGCAGCTCAGACAGGTTACTTACCATTTTCTGAACAGCAGCATCTACCACCGGGTGTGACCAGTAGTAGCGAATCCGGTCGCTGAAGCTGTACTGACAGTCGAGGTAGCGCTGGTGGCCGGTGTTGGCGTAATACTTATGCCAGTAATCCGGTTCCTGCCGCATGACTTGCTCAACGGTTTCGCGCAGGTGGGAAGCACGATGTTCACCCAGCCACTCGCGTTCAACGGCATCAAGGGCAAACAGGGCTTCACGCAGGGCAAAGGTCAGAGCAGGGCCAACTTTCAGGATGGCGAAATGGTCTCGGACCAATTCTCCGTAGGCATCGTCGGCCTGATAATCAGTGGAATGCGCTTCGAAAACTTTTCCGGGCACGGTTTCAATAAATTCACTGAGAGCTTTGGCTTTCGGCGCGTCGTAGTGGATGACCTGGTGGTGATCGAACTCCACACCGGGCTGGACGACCAGACCTACCACCCGCTCCCAGGCTGCATCCAGCCCCATGGCTGCAAAGGCAGTCTGATGCATATCCAGTGTCTGTGCGGCATCTGATGGCCGGGTTACTTCCAGTTCGTCTTCCAGTTCTTGAGCGCCACCCGGAACCGGGACTTCGGTGCCGATGATGTAAACCGGCGGCTCACCACCGACACGCTGCCAGGTTGTCTCAGCTATTTTGCAAAGGCGGGCCGCCCGATTGGCCACAGTGGCTTCATCCAGGGGGATAGAATCACCCACACATGACATCGAGCAGTCCAGGTGGATCTTGCGGAACCCTGCTTCCACATAGGCTTCAATTAATACGTCAGATTTGGCCATCGCTTCGTCAGCAGGCAAGTGTTGCCAGCAATTGGGGCCAAGGTGGTCACCGCCGAGCAGCAGGTTTTGTTTGGCAAAACCCAGCTCATCAGCAAAAGAATGTACAAGGGAATAGAAGTCGGCAGGCTTCATGCCTGTATAGCCGCCATCCTGGTTTACCTGATTGGAGGTGGCTTCAATCAATACAAGGGAGTTATCTTCCAGCCCTTGCTTGAGGGCCGCTTTCAACACCAGCGGATGTGCAGAACAAACGGCGTAAATCCCTACCGGTTCTCCCGCTTTGTGGCGTTGGATGAGGTCTAAAAGTGGCTGCATGGTTTCTCCCCATGCAGGCAATGATCAACAAGGTGGTCAGGTTCCTTTTGCGATCAGGAATTATTCATCCTGATCTGCAATTATGACCTCAACGCCCATGGCCGTCAGCGCCTGCATATATTCGTCCGGAATCCGGCTGTCGGTTATCAGTTTGTCGATATTCCCGGCTTCACGAATCATGCAGAAGCTTTTACGTCCAAACTTACTGGCATCTGTCACCGCAATCACCTCACGGGCCACATCGCACATTACGCGGTTTACGTGGGCTTCGCCCTCGTGCGGTGTGGTAATGCCGGCAGTTAGGTCGAAACCATCTACACCAAGGAACAACTTGTCAAAACGGTAGTTCTTCAAAAGTTGCTCGCCAGCCGGGCCATGAAGCGAAAAGGATTTGCGTCGCAGCGTGCCACCCGCCACCATGACTTCGATGTTGTCATAGCTGGCAAGGTCATAAGCAATATTGAGGGAGTTGGTCATCACCACCAGACCATTTTTATCAGCCAGATGGCGGATAATCTTGGCGGTAGTAGAGCCTGAATCCAGAATGATGGCATCACCGTCTTGCACCATCGCGGCTGCCCTGGCAGCAATACGAGATTTAATGTCGGCAAACATTCTTCCTTTGTCCTGGACTGGCTGATCAAAGGCAAAATGCCTGTTGACCATGGCGCCGCCGTAGCAGCGTACAATACAGCCTTTCTTTTCCAGGTAATTCAGGTCGTTTCGAATGGTTACGCTTGAGACAGAAAAGCGATCTGACAGGTCTTCCACCCTTACGGTGTTGTTTTGACGTGCCAGCTCTACAATTTGCTCTCTGCGTTCAACGGTGGTAACCATAATAACTCTCTCTTTCACTGTCTTGCGATTGAGCCTGAGTCTTTCGCTTCATTTCGGAAACCATTTCACCACACGAAAGGAAACGAAAGCATTACAGGGATCACATTCGATTTAAACTGCAAAAAAGCGTAAAACCCTTTCGGTTAATAAGAAAGTGAAAGTCTGATTTTTGTGACCTGTGCACATGATTTACGCCAAATCACAGCAATAGCGCGGGTGCACAAAGTTGGATAGCGAAAGTGAAAGGTGAAAACGCATAAAGATGCGTCTTTCAAAATGAGATGCGATCTTGATCACGTTTGGTGAAATTCAGCTCTCTGAAGCTAAGGTAATCAAGGTTTTTGGAAGTAGAGATTTCAAATCACGCGCGAGAGATAGCTGGGCACGATGCTCGCCATGGACTAGGCGAATTTCTTGAGGATGGGGTGAAATGTTTTGGGCAAAAGCGAGCAGATCATCTTTTCCGGCATGAGCAGAATAACCGGATAACGTATGAATATGCGCATTTACAGGCACAACCTCCTGCTCAATTTCAACCTCAGTCTTTCCCTGCTGAAGTTCGCGACCAAGCGTGCCGTGGGCCTGAAACCCGGCCAGGATAACATCAGTCCGTGGATCAGGGAGCAGTGCACTTAGGTAATTGAGTATGCGCCCGCCGTTACACATACCACTTGCAGCAACAACCAATGCCGGTTCACCGGATTGTTTGAGGCGGTTTATCAGTGCAAGGTGATCTCGGTGCTTTTCGATTGTGACACACTGTTCGAAAGCCAGTGGATGCCGGCCGTGAGCAAGCCTTACTTTCGCTTCCTTTCCCCATAAGGCTTTGAAATCCCGGTATTGTTTAGTCACTTCCAACGCCAGGGGTGAATCCAGAATAACCGGAAGCCTTGACCAGGCTCGCCTTTCGGTTTCATTGAACGCATTTGCAGCAATGTTTTCGAGGTCAAACAACAGCTCTTGAGTACGCCCGACACTAAACGCCGGAATCAGTATTGCACCGCCATCCTCCAGAGAACGCTCCACCAGCGCTTTCAGTTGCTCAGCCCTGCTTTCTACAGAGCAGTGGTTCTTGTCTCCGTAGGTACTTTCAAGTATCAGGACATCCGCCCTTTCCGGTGATTCCGGGTCAGGCAGCAAAGGCGTATTTGTCGGCCCGAGATCGCCTGAAAACACAACAACCTCATCATTCGGTGTTTTCACTTCAATATAGGCAGACCCCAGAATGTGCCCCGCAGGTTGAAAGCGAATTTGCAGGCAACCATTTCCCGGCGCTCCCAGTTGAGTCCAAATTCCATAATCAACCGCAACCGTCAGCCTGCTGATAAGTTCCAGCACCCTGCTTCTCTGGCGGGCGTCAAGCCCGAGTTGCAAGCGCAGCCCGTCATCCAGCATCAAAGGCAATAAAGCCGCTGTGGCTTCTGTGCAGTAAATGGGGGCGTTGAATCCGGCAGCCAATAGCCAAGGAAGTCGGCCAATATGATCAATGTGAGCATGGGTCAGAATCAGTGCAGAGATATCTTCGACTGGAAATTCCACCTCCAGTGGCCGCTCTTCCTTGCCCTGGAAAAGCCCGCAATCGACAAGCAGACTTCCCCATTCAGTGTCCAACTGATGGCAGGATCCGGTGACTCCGGCTTTTGCTCCATGGTGGTGGATTTTCATTTCAATACACGTCGCCTAATCATCAAACCTATTTACAGGCTGACAGCGGCTAACACAAAACTGAAGGGAGTGCCTCCCACGATGGGAGGCACATCAAAGGAACGGATTATGATGCGTAATACGTCTCTACAGCTTTGATAAATGCATCGAGGTGACTATGCTCGAGCCGATTGATACCCGCAGCAGCCTCACGCCCACCACCGGTTTCAAATTCTGCGCAGATCTTTCCAGCCCCTTGCTTATTACTGAGAGGAGCTCGAAGTGAAACCAGGTAGGAACCATCATAGTTAAGAGTTAGGACTGCATGTGCTTTGTTAGGGTTTGCTGTTGCAAGTGCATTCCCAAAGACTCCACTGACCCGGCGGCTCCATTTTTCATTTGGCAATGTATACATCTCAAAATGATCCGAAACGTAATCAGGTTGCACAGCGTCGGCCATTGCCATGTCATTGTCGTAAGCCGCTTTGAGGTCGTGGAAAGGAGAAGAGGAGTCTGCAATCACTTCAAAGGGTTCGTCGTAGCCTGACAGCAACCGGTATAACTCCGCCGGATGAAAATGAAGGTCTTCCACAGATGAACCGTAGCCGTTGTAGTTAATGAGCGTTCCCAGTTGCTCCAGTTTTGAAGCTTCAGGTTTAGTTAATCCCGCCCGCTCAGCAAGATCATTTGCAACAGCTTTCAAATTGTCTCCATAAGCCGCCGCGATCGCCCAATGGTGAAATCTGCCTCCCAGAATCCGGTCAATAATCAGGCTGGTACAAGTATCAGCTTCTAGATGGATATGAGCATCCAGATTTGGACTTTCAGGTATGTCACCAGATTGGTGATGGTCAGCATAAAACACCGTGGCACCTGCTTCCAGATGCGCCAACAATGCCGGTATATTCTTCTCCATAGAGATATCCAGCACAGTCAAAGACAGGTTGCCAGACAACGGGACGTTTTTGACTAACTGAATGTCCCGCTTAACACCGGTAACAAGTAAAGCACCTTCACAAGGAAATTCTTTTCTAAGTTGCAGTAGCGCGAGGATACCGTCGGCATCACCGTTAAAGACATCGTAGTGCGTAGTCACAGCCAATCCTTTAGCTTTTCTGAGTCATTTACAACAAGGTAGCAGAAACGAGTGGGAGAATTAACCGTAGTGCGGGAGGTTGTAGAACTATCGCTAAGCGCACCCGTCGCCCCAAAAAGCGACAGGTGTGATCAACGTTTAAGAAGCGATTTACCCGGCAACCTGTAGCAACGCGTTATCCAGACAAACCTTGGTTGGTTTGTTGATTAAATTGATCAAAAGAAATGAACGCTTTTCACCGTCCGGCTCTTGATAAATAGCCTCGAGCCCTTGAAAGCACCCTTCGCGGATAGTCAACACCTGCCCTGGTTTGAAATCCTGACTCACGGCTTCTCTTTGTTCGTCACTATCTTCGTTAATCATCAGTTCTTTGACTAACGCAATATCTACCTTAACCGGCTCCCGTCCACACCGAACAAAGTCGCATACACCGCGGGTACTTCGGACAGACGTCCACGTAACTTCTTCAGGATTGAACTGAACAAACAGATAGTTCGGAAATAATGGCTCCACGGTTTCTTTCCGCTTGCCACGGGTGAGCTTTTGAACCGTTACCTTGGGGTAGTAACAGTCTATTCCCTGACGTCGTAAGTGCCCTTCGGCCCTGTCCATCTCACCACGTTTACAATAAAGTAAGTGCCACTTTTGCATCGTATTTACTCTAGCCAAACTGTGTGTCAGTGCTCATTGTCACCGCATCAACGTATTAGCCAGTTACAATAACACAAGCGAAAATCTCAAAAAACAGACGAGTTTATTTCAGAAAGTAAACGCGATGTATGACAAATATGTGTCAAACATCGCTGATTTTGGCAGAAACCTGGAATTTCAAAACGATGGCGATTATGCCCGCCGGTGTATGTCGATGCTAAAATTTGTCGTTCCGGTTTCGCTCAGAGACATGCGAAGTTGCCCCTCAGACACCGAATGGCTGTGGGATTTTTTCTGAGTTGCAGCGTCCACTCCCAAAAGCTGTTCTGATTTCACTAAATCAACGTGGGATGAGTTCCTCGCCCGGGTTTCGAAACCCGCAGGCCAGGTGAGCAACTCGCAGGTTACGGCATTAAAAATACCGAATATTGCCTTATGGGCGAGGCATACCCAGTCTGTTTTATTGAGTTTTCAATTTGGGATACCAACGCGCGGAGATCGGTTTCTGTTGAATCCATTGAGCGAAGGTATTCATTGAAAAATGCCCGAATCATCAGGGTTGTTGCCGGACCGTTTTCCCCGGCAGAGTGAGAATCAACGAGATAAAACGCTAACCGGCCATCCATCAGCCAGGTGTAATCCAAAACTACCGGGTTATTTTCCATTGATTGTAAGTGATGGTAAGACATGCTCCAGTCACCCAACCGGGTATCGGTATCCGGCATCAGCCCATCAGCAGATCGCGCGCATTGCCGGGGTTATCCAATAAGTCGTCAAGGTGCCACTTCAGCTCTTCGGTTAGCGGTTCATCTTCACTTTCAACATTGAACCACTGCCGAGTAAAGTCGGAGTCTGAATGAACATCGTCATCGCAATCACGAATGATTGATTCAATGGCAGATTTCAGTTCACCAATATTGTTCAAAGGCTTTACCAGATAGTCCTTCACCCCAAGCCTCAACGCTGTTGCTACATCTTTCATCCCCCCAGTACCCGAAATAACCAAAACAGGTACCATTGGAAACTCGAGAGATACTTCTTCGACAAATTGCAGGCCGTCCATCTCGGGCATAACCAAATCGCTGACAACGAGATCGGGAATTGCTGCTCTGAGGGCTTTTAGCCCCTCGATACCGTTTTCGGCCTCCACGACCTCGCAGCCTTGCCCTCTGAGAAAGGAAGCTACCATGTTTCGAAACACCGGATCGTCTTCGACAATCAGAATATCCTTTCCTTCCAGCATGGTTCACTCCCGACTTTGATTCCTATCATTAAGTATTGTTGCTGCTTGCAAACTTAGCAATTCATCAGCTTACAATATGATTTTTATGACATTAACCTCGTCACTCAGATGGCAGCACTGTTTTGTTCACATGTTCGATGCGGTTCGAAATACGCAATGGGAGCTTAGGAAAAAATCGCAGCCACGGTGAAATGTTGGCCGGAGTGATTAAACATAAAGCACTGAAAATACAAACACAGAAACCGCGTCAATATGTCTCGCAGAAATCTATGTTTGTGGTATATGATCTAGCTTTCCTGGGCAATCTGTAGTGCGATTATGAAACTTGATGATTTAAACCTCTTCCGTGTGGTAGTCGAACAAGGAAGTTATACCGCAGCCTCCCGTCATACCCAAGTTCCCGTAGCGACAATCACCCGACGAATTCAAGCTTTGGAAGACAGCATCGACATACGTCTTCTAAACCGCCATGCCCGAAAACTCAGCCTCACTGAAGCCGGTAAAAAATTCTACGACGAATGTGGACCACTGCTTCAAGAGTTGGTCAACGCTTCAGAACATGTCACAGAGGAATGCAAAGGCGCGGCGGGTAAGCTTAAAATCTCAGCCCCTGCCAACCTTTCAAACCGCCTTATCCAACCTCTGCTCAACGCCTTTATGATTCGCTACCCGGCGATCAACATAGAGCTGCTTCTCAGCAACCAGACCGACCAGCTCGACCCGACAGAGTGGGATGCTATCTTCCATGTCGGCAAGCTTCGTGATTCATCCTGATTGCACGCAAAGTCTACTCTCTGAAAGATATTCTGGTCGCCAGCCCAACATACCTGACAGCCCGTCCTCGGCCAAAACATGCCTCTGAGCTGAACGATCATGCACTATTGAAAGGCGCGCCGCTAATGCGCTGGAGACTGACCAGTGACAACGGTGAAGCCGTCACAATCAGTGAAAGAGGAAAATTCGAGGCAAGCGATCTGAACGTTGTACGCTCAGCCGCCTGTGCAGGATTGGGCATTGCGTTGGTACCGGATCTGATTGTTGACCATTATCTCGATGATGGCCGTCTTACCCAGGTCCTACCAGACTGGCATTCAAACCCGCGAGACATCTACTTAGTCTACAACCACCGTGAGCACCAGCCTGAGAAACTGAAGCTGTTTATTGATTTTGCCAGTCATTATTTTGATTGAGTAAACGTGCACCGTTTAAAGAAGGCAAGCTTTAAATTAGTCCATTATCGAGTAGTACCGTCAGCTAAGATATTGAGATGTCGCTCGATTTTTCAGGTGGTTAACAGTACCCACGACCGATATGTTGTCCACTTACTCGTTCACCGGAGAAGTGGACAACATCAAAACAGATTCTCTAAGTAGCTAACCCAGCTCATACTGCGTATCTCTGTTTTCCGAAGTAAACGTCCTCAGGGGTAAGGTTATTCAAACCTTGGTGATTTCGTTCTTCATTATAGAACACCATGAAAAAGTCACGATTCACCGAAACTCAGATCGTTGCCATCCTCAAAGAGGCCGATGCTGGCATAAATGGGGGCCATTTCCACGGAAACCACACGAACATCCGCGAATTTACTGGCTTCCGAGAACCTGACTTAAGTAGTTTTCATCCATGGTACATTTCATCCGTTTACGTGTTAGGCCACCTTTAAATCTCTTTTCGTTCTTTAAAAGATTGAAACACACTTGCCGGATCCTTGACAATGCTTCCGCGCGATTGTCCACACTAACGTGACAATTGTTTTCCTTAAAAGCGACATCC